>JAZRMZ010000196.1:0-6860 GCA_045647905.1 Clostridia bacterium | reverse complement strand
ACCTTCAATCGTAAGAGACAACAACAAGTGTGTTCTCTGCCGTCGTTGCGTTAGCGCTTGTAAGACAATCCAGACTGTTTCTGTTATTGATGCAACAGAAAGAGGTTTTAAAACAACAATCGCATCACCCTTCAACAAGTCACTTGGCGAAGTTCCCTGTGTTAACTGCGGTCAGTGTATCGTAGCTTGTCCCACAGGCGCTCTCCGTGAAAAGGACAACACAGCAGATGTATGGGCAGCAATCAACGATCCTGAAAAATACGTTGTTGTTCAGACTGCTCCTGCAGTTCGTGTTGGTCTTGGCGAAGAATTCGGCTACGAAATCGGAACACCTGTAACAGGCAAAATGGCTGCTGCTCTCAGAAGAATGGGCTTTGACGGCGTATTTGATACAGATACAGGTGCAGACCTTACAATTATGGAAGAAGGAACAGAATTCATTGACAGACTCCAGAACGGCGGCAAGCTTCCCATGATTACATCATGCAGCCCCGGTTGGATTAAGTTCTGTGAACACAACTTCCCTGACTTCCTTGACAATCTTTCATCATGCAAGTCACCTCACCAGATGTTTGGTGCAATTCTCAAGACTTATTATGCTGAAAAGATGGGAATTGACCCTGCAAAGATGTTTGTTGTTTCAGTTATGCCTTGCGTGGCTAAGAAATTCGAAGCAGGTCGTCCTGAAATGGAAGTGAACAAGCTCCGTGATGTTGATGCAGTTATTTCAACAAGAGAACTTGCAAAGATGATTAAGGAATCAGGTATTCTCTTTAACAAACTTCCTGATGAAAAATTTGACAATCCCTTTGAAGAAGCAAGTGGTGCCGGCGTAATCTTTGGTGCAACCGGCGGCGTTATGGAAGCAGCTCTCAGAACAGTTGTTGAAGTTCTTGAAGGTAAGTCATTTGATAAACTTGACTACGAAGCAGTCAGAGGTACTGATGGTATCAAGGAAGCTACATTGACAGTTGCAGGTACAGAAGTTAAGGTTGCTGTTGTTAACGGTCTTGGTAATGCAAGAAAGGTTCTCAACGCTGTTCGTAACGGCGAAGCTGAATATCACTTCATTGAAGTTATGGCTTGTCCCGGCGGTTGCGTAACAGGTGGCGGTCAGCCAATTGTTGATTCAGCAATCCGTATGGATATTGACCTTAAGGCAAAGAGAGCAGCAGGTCTTTATGCAGAAGACAAGGCTCTTGCTGTTCGTAAGTCACACGAAAATCCTGACATCAAGCTTCTTTACTCAGAATTCCTTGAAAAACCGGGTAGCCACAAGGCACACGAGCTCTTGCACACACACTATACTGCAAGACCTAAGTTCTAATAAAATGGTTTTCTTTACAGCTCCGCTTTTGCGGAGCTGTTTATTTTATAATAAGAATGCGTTTTTCCTATTATATAATAAACAAAAAGAATCTTTTCAAAATGATTTACCTCAACTCTTGCTAAAGAACCTCTTATTTTTTGCATTAAGTAACAAAAAAATAATGACGGAATATACTGAAAACAAAAGGAGAGTGGTCAAAATGTTTGGAAAACGGAAATGTTGTTGCCGTAACCGCACCAATGTTCCGGGATATTTTTTGATTGCTCTGGGGTCAGGCTTGTTTTTGGCATACGTGATTCCCAGGTATCTTTTAATCACTTTGCTGGGGCTTGTTCTTGTTGCATCAGGGGTTTGTTGCATAATCAAAAAATGAATGGAGGTATTTTTGTGAAAATTGTTGTTGTGAAGGCTCCCAAGTTTTTGCGCGGAATTTTGAAAAGTCTGTTCAAAATAAAAAGTGTGGAAGCATGAGTACATAAGATAACAAAATTTTGCCCCGTCACTTGTGATGGGGTAAAATTTATGATTTTTATTACTTATATCCCGAATGTGGGTACACGTACGGACCTCCGCTTGCGGTTGCACCCATACAAAATGTCCGACAGGTGGTGGAATATGCCTTGGGAATAATACCGCCCGAAAAGATTTTTCTCGGTATTCCCAATTATGGTTATGACTGGACACTTCCGTATGTTAAAGGTGAATCAATGGCTGATTCCATTTCAAATGTTGAGGCAATTCAGCTTGCGGCAAGATTTGGTGCAGAAATTCAATATGATGAAACAGCACAATCGCCATGGTTCAGATATACCGATGATGAGGGGAGAACCCATGAAGTCTGGTTTGAGGATGTGAGAAGCATAATGCAAAAATTCAATCTGATAAAAGAAAAGAATCTGCGTGGTGCGGGATATTGGAATATTATGCGTCCGTTCCAGCAAAACTGGTCGCTTTTGGATTACTTGTTTGAGGTGTGAGATTGAAAATAACTATTGAAAATTACTCGGAATTGTGATAGTATATAAAGGTGAAAATTCAGATAAAAAATAGAGGAGTTTAGTTATGTTTATTACAGATGATGTGAAATATATCGGTGTTTACGACCATATAATTGACTTGTTTGAAGGACAATATATTGTTCCAAACGGAATGTCATACAATTCATATGCAATCATTGATGAAAAAATTGCGATTATGGATTCGGTTGATGCAAACTTTACCGAGGACTGGCTTCGTAATATTAAGATTGCTTTGGAAGGCAGAACACCTGATTTTTTGATTGTTCAGCATATGGAGCCTGAACATTCGGCAAATATTGTAAATTTTGTTAAAGAATATCCCAACACAAAAATTGTTGCATCTGCAAAGGCTTTTGTGATGATGAAGCAGTTTTTCGGTACTGATTTTCCCGAAAAGCAAGTTGTTGTTAGTGAGGGTGACACCTTGTGTCTCGGTAAGCACAATTTGACTTTTTTGACTGCGCCAATGGTTCATTGGCCTGAGGTTATTGTGACCTATGACAGCACAGACAAGATTCTGTTTTCTGCAGATGGGTTTGGTAAATTTGGTGCATTGGATATTGAAGAAGACTGGGCGTGTGAGGCAAGAAGATATTATATTGGTATTGTTGGAAAATATGGCGCACAGGTTCAGGCGCTTTTGAAAAAGGCGGCAAACCTTGATATAAAAACAATTTGTCCTCTTCATGGTCCCGCGCTCAATGAAAATCTTGGTTATTATCTTGATTTGTATAACACATGGTCAAGTTATCAGACGGAATCCGACGGTGTTGTGATTGCTTATACTTCGGTTTACGGCAACACAAAAAAGGCTGTTGAGTTCCTTGAAAAAGAACTGAAAGAAAAGGGTTGCTCCAAGGTTACTGTCAATGACCTTGCAAGATGTGATATGGCAGAGGCGGTGGAAGATGCTTTCCGTTATGGCAAGATTGTTCTTGCAACAACAACCTACAATAACGATATTTTCCCGTTTATGCGTGAATTTATTGACCATCTGACGGAGCGAAACTTCCAGAATAAAAAAATTGGTATGATTGAAAACGGAACATGGGCCCCAAATGCCGCAAAGACAATGAACGGAATGCTTGAAAAATGCAAAAATCTGACATACTGTGAGAACAACGTGAAAATTATGTCGGCAATGACTGAAGAAAACATGGCTCAGATTTCTGCTCTTGCAAAAGAGTTGATTTGAGTGTGAACTAATGATATGGAAGTGGTTTTGTGAAGGTTACAGATATAATCAAGGGTGAAAAGCCCAGCTTGTCTTTTGAGGTATTTCCGCCAAAAAGCGGAGATAACTTTGAACCTGTTATGAAGGCTGCAAAAGAAATTGCCTCTTTGCAGCCAAGCTTTATGAGCGTTACTTATGGTGCCGGTGGCGGCACATCGGATTATACGGCAGATATTGCTCAGGCGATTGCTGCTCTTGGTGTTACACCCATTGCTCATCTCAGTTGCATTTCTTCAAACCGAGAACAGATACACAATCTGCTTGGAGAGCTTAAAAACAGAAAAATTGAAAATATTCTTGCTCTCAGGGGTGATATTCCAAAGGATGGTTTGCCCGAAAAAATGGAATACCATTACGCAAGCGAGCTTGCAGGAGAAATCAGGGCTTTTGGAGGGTTTTGCATTGGTGGTGCTTGCTATCCGGAAAATCATCCCGAAAGCAAAAACAGCATCGAAGACATTGAAAACCTGAAAAAGAAGGTTGATGCAGGTTGCGAGTTTTTGACCACACAGATGTTTTTTGATAATAATATTTTGTATAATTTTATGTACAGACTACTCAGGGCTGATGTGAATGTTCCCGTTGTGGCGGGAATTATGCCTGTTACCAATGCGATACAAATAAAGAGAATTTGTTCTATTTCGGGAAACACTTTGCCACAGAGATTTTTGAGACTTGTTGACCGTTACGGCGAAAATCCTGATGCGATGAAGCAGGCAGGAATTGCATATGCAACCGAGCAGATTATTGACCTGTTTGCAAACGGTGTTAATGCTGTGCATATCTATTCAATGAACAAGCCTGATGTTGCGGCGGCAATACAGAGAAATCTTTCGGAGATTATAAAGTGAATGCCATAGATTACAGGAAGATTCCTGTTGACGAGCTTATATTGAACAAAAGTGAAACTGCAAGACGCCTTTGTGTTGGAAAAGGCTTTGAAATGCCACAGATTGATGCGTGTTTTGAAGAATTGAAAAAGGTTGTTGACTGCAAGTTTGTGTCCATGCGGTGCAAGGTGAAATACAGAGAGAAGGATTGTCTTGATGTGGGTTTTGGTGACTTCAAAAGTTCAACCCTTATAAAGAATCTGAAGGGAAGCGGAGAGGTTTTTATCTTTGCCGTAACACTTGGACATGGAGTTGACAGACTCCTTGTTCAGCATTCTCTTGTTTCACCTGCAAAGTATTTTATAACAGATGCTCTTGCGTCGTCAATGGCTGAATCTGCGGCAAATCTGGCTGATAAACTGATTAAAGGAGATATACCTTGCCGACCGAGATTCAGTCCCGGTTTCGGGGATTTGACCCTTGATGTTCAACAAGGGATTCTTGAACTTCTTAATGCCCAAAGACTTTTGGGTATAACAACAAATACGTCGTTTATGATGTCTCCGGGGAAATCAGTAACGGCAATAATGGGGATAGAAAATGAGTAATTTGCGTGAATTGATAAAATCAAAAAGATTATACTGTGACGGCGGAACGGGAACAGTTTTGCAGTCAATGGGGCTTCCGACAGGAACCCCTCCAGAAGTGTGGAATATTGAGTATCCCGAAAGGATAACCGAGCTTCACAAAAGTTATCTTGATGCAGGATGCAATATTATCACAACAAATACCTTTGGTGTTAATTGTGAAAAATATGAGAATTACGGGGAACTGATTGAAAAGGCAATAGCCTGTGCAAAATCTGCCATTGAAGGATATAAGGATGCCTTTGTTGCTTTTGATATAGGTCCCACGGGCAGACTTTTGAAGCCCTTGGGAGACCTTGATTTTGAAGATGCTGTTTCAATTTTTTCAAAAAATGTTCAGGTTGCGGCAAAGTGCGGTGCAGACCTGATTCTCATTGAAACAATGAACGACAGCTTTGAGACAAAGGCGGCTGTATTGGCGGCAAAGGAGAACAGCGACCTTCCGATTTTTGTTACAAATGTTTATGACGAAAGCGGAAAGTTGATGACGGGTGCAACTCCCGAAGCTATGATTGCCATGCTTGAATCCATGGGTGTTGATGCTTTGGGAATGAACTGCTCACTTGGTCCCGATTTGATGCTGACCTTGATTGACAGGTTTAGGTCAAATGCTTCTGTTCCCATAATTGTGAACCCAAATGCAGGACTTCCTGTTGTTGTGGATGGTAAGACGGCTTATAATATTGATGCAGAGCAATTTGCGTCATATATGAAGAATATGGCGGAGCTTGGTGCTTGCATACTTGGCGGTTGTTGCGGAACAACACCTGAATATATGAAGAAAATGATTGAAGCAACAAGCGGTGTAGCATATAGATGCCCCGATTTTAAATCAAAAACGGTTGTTTCTTCATATACCCATGCTGTTGAAATAGGAAATACTCCCATATTGATTGGCGAGAGAATAAATCCAACGGGCAAAGCAAAACTGAAGGAGGCTCTCATTGAGAATAACATGACGTATATTCTCAATGAGGCATTGCGACAGGAGGAGGCAGGTGTACATATTCTTGATGTAAACACGGGTCTTCCTGAAATTGATGAGGCAAAAATGCTGAAATCAGCAACCGAGGCAGTTCAGGCTGTGACAGATATTCCCTTGCAGCTTGATTCCAATGACCCCAAAGCTTTGGAGGGGGCAATGCGGATTTACAACGGCAAACCCCTTGTGAATTCCGTCAATGGAAAAGCGAAAAGTATGGAAAGCGTTTTTCCTCTTGTGAAAAAATATGGTGGTGCCGTGATTGCACTGACCATTGACGAAAATGGCATTCCTGAAACGGCAGAGGGCAGGCGTGATGTTGCAAAAAAAATTGTTGAAAAAGCTGCAGAGTACGGGATTGACAAAAAAGACATAATTGTGGATCCCCTTGCATTGACCGTTTCATCTGACAGCACCGGTGCCCTTGTGACCATGGAAGCCATAAAGCTCATTAAGGAAATGGGGCTTTGCACAAGTCTTGGAGTTTCGAATATTTCCTTTGGTCTTCCAAATCGTGAAAAGATTAATTCGGCTTTTTTTGCCCAGAGTCTCCAATGCGGTCTTGACTGTGCAATAATGAATCCCTTTTCGGTTGGTATGATGGATGTGTACCATTCCCATAAGGTTCTTCATAATATGGATACGGCTTGTGCTGAATATATTGAATATGCAAATTCGGCAGAAAACTCTCAGGTAGTGGTGGCAAAAAAGACGGAAGATACGGCAGACCTCCACCGGGCGGTTGTTAAGGGAATGAAGGGGCAGGCTGTTGCGGCAGCAAAGCTAAGGTTGGGAACTGAAAAACCCCCTGGTGTTAT
>JAZRMZ010000195.1:0-4317 GCA_045647905.1 Clostridia bacterium | reverse complement strand
GGTGCTGGAAAAATGACGGTTCAGTTGGTGGCTTGTGCAGTTGTTGTGTGCGGATGTGCGTATCTTGGTGTGTTGTTTTCGGACTCGTTCCGAAAACGTGTCCGTCAGTTGGAAGAATTTTGTCTTGTGGTGAAGCAACTGGAATATGACATTGATTTTTTGAATACTCCATTGGGTGAATCTTTGATTCGTCTGAGCGGAATGTGTGAAGGCGGTGTCGGGGATGTTTTGAAATATGTGGGGAATAATCTTTCGGATGTCGGATGTGTTGAAATGCTTGGGCTGTGGAAGAAGGCCTTTGACAGATTTGAAAAGGAACTCGCCCTAAACGAGGATGACAAAAGGATTATTTTTGATTTTACCAAGAATCTTGGGTGCGGTGACAGAACACGTGAAAAAAACAATATAAAGGCGGCGGAAATGAGATTGAATGCTGCAAGGGAAGATGCTGCGGCTCTTGCGGCAACAAATGTGAAAATGTACAGAGGACTTGGAATTCTTGCAGGGATTTTCATTGTTATTGTGCTTTTGTAAAATATCATACAAAAGAGGAGGTATTGTGATGGATGGAGTTGATTTGATTTTCAAGGTTGCGGCAATCGGAATTCTGGTTGCTGTTTTGAATCAGCTTCTTGTCAGGAGCGGCAGAGAAGATCAGGCAATGATGACGACTCTTGCCGGACTTGTTGTGGTACTGTTTATGGTGATTGACAAAATCAGCCTTTTGTTTGAAACAATAAAATCGGTTTTTGATTTGTAGGTGAAAAAATGGAAGTATTCAAAATTGTAGGTCTTGGGCTTTCGGCGGCGATTATTTCGGTTTTTGTGAAAAACTGGCGAGCGGAGCTGTCAATGCAGATTTCCCTGGTTGCGGCTGTTGTTATTTTTTTCACCATTCTGCCGTATATGAAAACGGTTTTTTCTGTTTTTGCTGATATTTCGGACAGAATCGGGCTTGACGGAAGTTATATGAAAATTGTTTTGAAGGTTATCGGGATTGCATATGTGACACAGCTGGGAGCAGAGCTTTGCCGTGATGCAGGGGAAGGTGCAATTGCATCAAAAATTGAGTTCGGCGGAAAAATTATGATTGTTGCCTTATCCGTACCGGTTATGTACAGCTTTCTTGAGGTGGTTGAAACTGTGATTAATTTTTCCTGATGAGGTTTATTCAAATGAAAAAATTGGTTTTTGCTGTTATTGTTTTTTTGATGTGTACCTTTTCTGTCTATGCAGAAGATTCTGCAGATGTTCAGGGGATTCTTGAGGAGTATGCAAGAATATACGGTAAAGAAATCTCGCAAGTGACCCATGAACTTGAAAATGTTGATTTTGATGAATTTATTCCTGAATTTCAGGCAGAAAATATTATTTCAGACATTGCTTCGGGCAAAACGGTTTTTTCGGTGACGGCAATACTTGAAAAGGGAATTCTGGCTTTGTTTGGCGAAATGAAGAATACTGCCAGATTGCTTGTGGTTATTATTGCAATCTCTATCTTGAGTACATATCTGATTAATATTCAAAGCAGTTTTCAAGGCAAAGGTGCAACCAATGCAGCATTTTTTGTTTGTTATCTGGTTGTATCGGGAATATCTTCTGCCGCTTTGCTTGAGGTTGTTGGGTGCGGAAAGGTGCTTGTTGAAAATATTTCGGTTTTTATGCGTATGCTTGTTCCTGTTATTATGGTTTCGCTGATGTCAAGCGGAGCTCCCTTAACGGCAACTTCTTTTGAATTGGTTATGGTTGGAATAATTGAGCTGACAGAGTGGATTGTTGAAGTGTTTTTCATTCCAATGCTGATGATGTCGGCGGCGCTGAGTATTGTAAACAACATTTCTGAAACCATGGAGGCAGGCAAGCTGGTTCAGTTTATGAACAAAACAATCAAATGGGAAATTGGCATTGTGATGACTGTTTTTGTTGGGGTTATGAATCTGCAGGGAATTGTTTCGGGAAGTGCGGACGGGCTTGCAGTAAAAATAACAAAGTTTGCCACCTCAAATCTGATTCCCGTTGTGGGCGGTGCCCTTGCCGAAACTGTGGAGACTGTTATAAACTGTGGAGCTGTGATAAAAAACTCGGTTGGAGTTCTGGGGATAATTATGGTCATACTTATGGCGGCGATTCCTTTGCTTAAAACTGCCGCTTGCCTGATTATGTTCAGACTGTGCGCCGCTGTTCTTCAGCCCATTGCCGACCAACGTATTGTAAAGTCGGTTTCGGACATTTCGGATTCGGTGTCGGGAATTTTTGGGCTTGTTGCGGCGGTTACGGTTATGTTTGTTATAATGCTGACCATTATAATAAAAATTGTTGTTTGATTAATATTTTAAGGTCAGGCTGAATACATTTGTGAAGAGGATGTGCTGTGATGGATTGGTTGAGGGAGTGGATATTGCAAATTGCAGGGATAATTGTTATTGGTGCGTTGTGCGATATGATTTTGCCTCAGACCGAAATCAGAAAGTATGTGAAAATGGTGGTGGGGCTTGTTATGGTCTTTGCGGTTATAAGACCTGCCGCAGGAGTTTCCTTTGCTGAACTGATTCCGCAGATTCCTCAGAATGTGAGAAGTGAGGCTGTGGAGTTGAAGGAACAGCTTGACAATGTTGAGCAGAAGGAAATAATCGGGCTGTACTGCAAAAAAATTGAAGAAAAAATCAGAGATGAATTGCCGGTGGGGCTTGAAAATGCAAAAATTAGTGTTTCGATTGAAGAAGAAAAGAATGAGTACTATGGCAGTATAAAAAGCGTAACCGTTGAAATAAAGAGTGGAAAAAATGCAGTTGATGCAGAAATGCTGAAAAATATTATTTCCGAAAAATTCGGTGTTGAAAAAAAGAGTGTAACGGTCAGGATAAACTGAAACGGAGGAACATATTGATGAATTTTAATTTTTTCAGGAAACGTCCTGAAGTTGTTGATGTCAGGGTGGAAGGAGAGCGGGGAAGCATTGAAAAAAAGCGACGGTGGCTTGTGCCTGTTATTATTATTGCAATTGTTGTTCTTGCTTTCGGCAATTTTGGGGGCGCTGACAGCACAGATAACAAAACAAAAAAAGTTGAAAAAACGGTTGAGAGCGATTACTCTGGAGCTACGGAGGAAAAATTGCAGACAATGATTTCTTCCATGAAAGGAGTTGGTCATGTTAAGGTTATGGTTTTTTTTGACTACAAAAGTGAAAAAACACTTGCGGTAAATTCCAAAACCAACAAAGAAACTCAGTCGGGAGGCGAAAATCAAACAACAAAGATGTCGGATGAAGAAAATATCATATTATTCGGCAAGGGTGCAGATGAACATCCATATGTGCTGAAAGAAAAAAATCCCGTTCCGTCAGGTGTTTTTGTGACGGCAACAGGTGCAACTGATGAAAAGGTCAGGTTGGAAATATATGAAGCAATCAAGGCGTTATACGGAATATCAGGCCACAGAATCAAGGTGGCATCAGCAAAGGAATGATAATTTTTATGAAAAGGAGTAATTTTTGTATGAAAAACTTTATAAAGGGAAAAAGAGGAAAACAAATTCTTGTGTCGGCATTGGCTGTTGCTGTCATTGCATCGGGGTATTATCGGTGGGCAACAATGGGAACAACTGATACTGCGCTTCCAGTGACAAACGACACGGTTCCTGTGGAAAACAACGGTGAAGTTGCGGAAATCCCGTCTGAAACGGATTTTTTTGCTTTGTCACGTTATGAAAGGGATTGCGCAAGGTCGGAGGCGGTTGAGATTTTGTCTGTTGCGGCTGAGTATGGCGAGGATAAGAGCGCATCTGCAAAAAAAATTGAAAAGCACAACCAAAATGCGGAAAATGAAATTGCAATTGAAGGCTTGGTGAAATCAAAGGGCTTTGAGGATTGTGTGGCTTTTGTTGATGATGAAGAAATCAGAGTGATTGTGAAGGCAATGGGATTGGAATCCAAAGGTGTTGAACAGATAAAAGATATTGTTGTTGAAGTGACGGGAGCAAAGGCGACGGCAATAAAAATATCCAACCGAAACTGAAATTGTTAAGGGTTGTAGCAAAATGAAAAAGAACGGTTCGTCGGAAACCGCCGTCCCCTACAAATTGTATCACGTGTACAATATATGTAGGGGACGGCCTTTAGGCAATGTCATTAAGTTAAGTAAAATGTCATTCTGAACATAGTGAAGAATCTTTCTCGCAGCTAAGATTCTTCGACTTCGCCTATGGCTTCGCTCAGAATGACACCTAAGTCACGCTTCTTAACTTAATGATATTGGTCCTTTAGGGCGTCCCGAAAAAATCATTTTGCTACAGCCCATTAAAGATTATTTCAGAAACATA
>JAZRMZ010000194.1:0-24742 GCA_045647905.1 Clostridia bacterium | reverse complement strand
CTGGGTTAAGGTGAAAGAGGACTGGCGAAACAAAGAAGCCTTTATGAACACAATCGGGTTTGAGTAAGTGAGAAAGCATATATATACGAAAGAAAAAATTTGGAGGAGAGCAAAATGCTGAGAAAAATATTCTGTATGCTGATGTGCATTGCAATTTTTATGACGAATATTGCAATATTGCCTGTTGCGGCGGCTGAACATAGGGTGAGAGCTGAAATGTGCTACAACGGAAACAGGTATATTCTTTTTGACAATACTGTTGCATGGCATGAGGCAGTAGAAAAATGCCGTGAGCTGGGTGGACACATGGTTTCGGTTACGTCTGCTGAGGAAAATGCCGCACTGAAGAATTTTATTCAGAAAGGAGCTTTGTCCTACTACTGGCTGGGTTCCAATGACATTCAAACCGAGGGAAAATGGGTTTGGGAAAGCGGTGAAGAATGGAAGTACGCAAACTGGAATTCGGGCGAACCCAACGATTCAAACGGTGAGGACTGCGGAGCCATTATAAAGTCAAGCGGACAGTGGAATGACCTTCCCGATTCCTATACTGCGGCAGGCTATATCTGTGAGATTGAAAGAACTGTTGTTGCATCGGGTTCTTGCGGAGATAATGCATCGTGGACTCTTGATGATGAGGGAATGCTTCTTATAACAGGAACAGGTGCAATCAAGGATGCCGGTATTTTTGGTTTATGGTATGATTATATTGAACAGATAAAAAGCGTTGTTGTGGGTACCGGAATCACCCATGTGGGAGAGTATGCTTTTATTACTCTGGAAAATATGACAGAAGTTACACTTCCTGAAACCTTGGTGAGCATCGGAAACAGTGCGTTTTATCTTTGTACAAGCCTGAAAAAAATCAGAATTCCCGACAGCGTGACCACCATAGGCGATTCGGCATTTTGCGGATGTCACACCCTTGAAGAGGTGATTTTGCCCAAAAATCTCACGTCCATTGGGTCGATGATGTTTATGGAGAGCTTTGAGCTGAAACGGATTTTCATTCCTTCAACCGTTAAAACCGTCGAAAGTCTGGCGTTTCACCGGTCGGGGATAACAGAGGTGAATTATGGCGGAACTGAGGCTCAGTGGGCAGAGGTTGTGATTGATGACGAACTGAATGATGCTCTGCTGAGTGCAACAGTTCATTGCTGCAAAGAGGATTCATCAGACCAAAAGGGCTGGAGTGCATGGTCAACAGAATATCCAAAGCTTCAGGATAATGTGAAGAAAAGAACGGAATACAGCTACAAAAAGAAGTCCACAACAACATCTTCTTCAAGCTCGATGTCGGGCTGGACTCCGTATAATCACACAACATCATACGGAAACTGGAACGGAACATGGCTTGATTACAACCCCGGTTCTTCGGCAACCCAGGAGGTGAAAACCAGTTCAGAAGCGGTGTATAAAACACAATATTATTATGAGAGATATGTTTTTACGGGCACAAATTCAGATAATAAACGTGTACAGGTAACTCATTTCTGTATGCCTACTGCAAGTCTATATTATAGTAATATCACAGGTCAATGGCTGGATTCAATTCAGCTGGATAACAGATTGACAGCTGGGAGTGGATGGGTGCATCTAAGCGGTTGTGGGTGTTATTATACAAGTATATATGGCAGAGCTACATATGAATATAGTTATAACGGAAAAAAATATTATAATGAAAGGCCTGTAACGGTTTTTAGTCATAATAAAACCGTGTATCAGTACAGACCAATTTATCATACATATTACTATTATAAGTGGAGCGACTGGTCGGCTTGGAGCGCAACGGCTGTGACGGCAAACGATACAACCGAGGTTCAGACAAGAACGGTGTATAGTTATCAGATGACGGCAGAGGAGCCTTCAATTTCCGAAAAGGAACAGTATAACGGAACGGTTGTTACACTCAGCTCAACAACTCCCGATGCGATAATTTACTATACCACAGACGGAACGGAGCCTGATGAAAACAGCAAGGTTTATGATGCTCCCGTGAGACTCATTGAGAGCTGTACCCTGAAGGCCATTGCCGCAAGTGAGGGTTATCTCAGCAGCGGAGTTGTTTCAAAGGATTATGTCATTGAACTTGGAGATGTGAAATATCTTGAATTCAACCATGAAACAGGTGAAATTACAAAGTGTCTCCCCGAGGCGGTTTCTGTAACAATTCCTTCGGAAATTGACGGCGTTGATGTTGTGGGAATAGGCGAATACGCATTTGACGGATGTGACAGGCTTGAAAAGGTTGTCATTCCCCAAGGGGTGACAGGTATTGAAAAATATGCCTTCAACAATTGTTCAAAGCTCACGGAAATTCATATTCCCGATACTGTTGAGACGATTGGAGAATATGCTTTCAGCGGATGCTCTGCTTTGACGGAAATCAAGCTCCCCGACTCTATTTCAAGCTTGGGAACACGTGCATTTTCAAGGTGTTCGGGTCTTGCTTCAATTGCAATCCCTTCGGGCGTGAGCGTGATTGAACCCTATACCTTTGAAGAAAACACAAGTCTTGCAGAGGTTGTGATTCCTGAGTCGGTTGTTACCATTGGCGATTATGCCTTCACAGGCTGTTCGGCTTTGCCTGAAATTAACATTCCAAAGGGTGTTGTAACCATTGGAAAAGGTGCTTTTGCAAACTGTTCGTCAATGAAGACTGCAACAATTCCTGAAAGCGTGACAAATTTTGGAGAAAGTGTTTTTGCTTTCATAAGGAATAAGGTGACAATAAAATGTTATCTTGACACTCCTGCACAGCAGTATGCTGTTGAGGATTCAATCAAATATGAATTGATTCCATGGGGCGTTCTTGAAAAACCGACCTTTGTGAAAAACCCGATACAAGGCGGTGCCACTGTCATGATATTGGCTGCAAAGGGCAAGATTTATTACACAGATGACGGAAGTGAGCCAACTGTTTTGTCAAAGGAATACAAAAGCCCTCTTTCCTTTACACGAACAAACAAGACAATCAAGGCAATTGCTGTTGAAACGGGCTGGACAAACAGCGAAGTGGCGGAATTTTATACCGATGTTAAAACGGTTGCAACACCAAAAGCAAGTCTGCCTGATGAATCAAAGGTTTCGACAGGAACAAAAATAGAGCTGTTTTGTGAAACAGACGAGGCTGAAATCTGGTGTACTTCTGACGGATATTCCCCCACAAGCTCGGATGTTTATGAGGGACCCATTACAATTACGGAAGATACAACAATTATGGCGGTTGCCGTGAAGGACGGAATGTTCAGCAGCAAAACGGGAGTTTTTGATTACTATATTTCCAATGCGGAGGACACACCTGTTGTTGAGACCCTTGAGGCAACCGATATAACAGAAAATTCTGCAAGAGTCAGTGCCGAGGTTGATGCAAAAAACGGCACAATACTTGGCGTGTATTTTGAATATTATGAAAAAAACAACAGTCTGGTGAAATATACCGTGGAAGCAGACAAAAACAACAGTGCTGTTATGACGGGACTTATTCCTGATACGGAGTATTGGTATAAGGCAAGAGCCATAAATGAAAAGGGCTGGAGCGAGGGCCATCTGAAAATTTTCAAAACAGATGCTCAAGGAATCATAAAGCCTGCTTCAATCAGCATTGAACCTTCATATATCTCTATGAATGTGGGAAAGAAGAAAACTCTTCTTGCAACAGTGTTGCCCGAATCGGCAGATAACCGTCAGGTATACTGGAGCAGTGAGGACAAGACGGTTGCAACGGTGGATGAAAACGGAATTGTGACAGCTGTGGGGCTGGGAAACACTAGGATAAAGGCGACCACAGTTTCGAACAGACTTGTGGCATATTGCAATGTTGATGTGATAAGCTCTGATGTTCGTGGTGAATTTAACTTCTCGGAGCATAATATGCTGACAAATTCAAGCCGATATGACGTATACGGCTATGACCACGGTGCGGCTGAAGGTGGAAATGCACTTATGGCATCGGCATACCTTGCACGCTGGGACGGTGCGGTTCTTGAAGAGAATGACCCCTATCCTTATCCTGCAACGGAAGATAACATAAAATACCGAGAGCTTGAAGCGGAGTATCATGTTCAGAACATAATTTATCTGCCTTACAAGCAGGATGATCTGGATAATAATGAAATCAAAAAGGCACTTATGGAATACGGTGCGGTTTACACAGCCTTTAAGGTGAACTTCAACTATTTTGACAGCAGTCAGACAAACTATTATCTGCCTTCAAACGTAAATGCGGTGGACAACGGTCATGCTGTTGTTATTGTGGGCTGGGATGACAATTATTCCAGAACCAATTTTGTGAAAATTCCTCCCGGTGACGGTGCATTTATCTGTAAAAACAGCTGGGGAACAAGCTCGGGCGAGAACGGATATTTTTATGTTTCATATTATGACAAGTTCATGGCACGACCGGGCTGCGGAGATATGAATGCGGTGTTTAACAATGCCGAAAGTGTTGATAATTACAACAAGATTTATCAGTATGACTATCTTGGCCCAGTTTCATCATATTCAACGGGAACAAAGGTTGCATACACAGCCAATGTATTCCCTCCTGAGGGAAGTGTTCTGGCACAGAATGAGCAGCTGAAAGCGGTTTCATTCTATAATTATTCACCGGGAGTACCTTATGAAGTGTATGTTATCCCTGATTTTCAAGACAAGAGTTCACTGAAAGCACCGGGTTATCCTGTGAAATCAGGAGTTTCGAAATATGCGGGATATTCCACGGTGAACCTTGATGAAGCCATTGAATTGAAGGCAGGGACGAGGTTTGCGGTTATTGTGAAATATGCTTCAACGGATGGGGCTGTGGAGTTCTTTGTTGAATTGCCTGTGAAAATGGCTGACGGAAGCCCACATTCCTCCAATGCAAAAGCCAACCCGGGTGAGTCATACATAAGCACAAACGGAAGATTCTGGGAGGACTTCACGGATTATTCACCCAATACGAATTTCTGCATCAAGGCTTTTACCGATACGGATAGTGAATTTGCCTATGTGCAGGCAATTGACAACGAGGGCAGAGAGTATGTGGATGACACGGTGTTTACCATTGAGGAGCTTGACGAAAGAGGCTTTTCCTTCAATGATGAATTTATTGAGGAGGTTAAGGAACTCGAAAACGAATCCTCTGTCAATGTTGTACAGTATGTTTTTGGCTCGGCGGCACCGACTGTTTATCCTGACCTTACAACAAACCATAAGTATTCTCAGGGTGCGGCACTTCCGGCGAGATATGACCTGAGAGAAGAGGAGTGTCTGACTTCGGTCAAGCATCAGGGAACAATCGGCGGCTGCTGGAGCTTTGCAACATATGCATCACTGGAAAGTACGCTGAAAAAGTCAAGCTATAATTCGGGGAAAATTTCAACAGACGGATTAAATCAGTCAACGGCTTCGGCTTCGTCAATTTCGCTGAATACTACCGGTGCTATGATTGCTGTGGGCAATTCCCTTCAGCTCAATGCAACGGTTCTTCCTTTGGGAAGCGAGGCGGATGTTGTTTGGTCCAGCGATAACGGAAAGGTTGTTTCTGTGACGGCTCACGGGCTGATATACGGAGTTGGAACGGGAACTGCATATGTGACGGCAAGTACGGCAGACGGAAAGGTTTCAGCAACCTGTGCGGTTACGGTTACGGCACCGGCGGCTGTCAGCGCTGTGAGAATCAACAACCCGGAGGAAAGTATGGTTGTTGGAGAAAAGCTCCTGATGGATTACACCGTTTATCCCGAAAATGCAGGCGATAAGGCGGTTACATGGTCGGTTGACAACACCTCGGCGGCACAGATTGATGAATATGGTATGCTGACTGCTGTGGGTGGCGGAACTGTTACGGTCACTGCATATTCAGCTGATAAAACTGTTGCAGGCAGCTACACCGTTCTTATTGATGACGGAATGGCGTGCAGTGCCGAAATTACCGAAAATGACCTTGCGGTTTACGGAAACAATATTTTTGGAGACCTTTCATCAAAGATAACAAACAAAACAAGTGATTCAATGTATGCTTCGGTGTATATGAGCGTGTATGATTCTGCCGGACGTCAGGTGTATGTTCAGTCTCAGAATGTACTTCTGAACAAGGGTGAAAACACCGTTGATTTCGCAAAGGTATACATACCCGGACTGAATGATACGGAATTTACTGTCAGGATTTTTGTGTGGGCGGATGATACCAAGATGATTCCTCTGGCGGCAGAGGCAAAATCAGAGATTAGATAAAAAAGGAGCTTGAATTATTTATTATGAAACGTGTATTTTCGATTTTTCTTATATGTGCAATGATATTGTGTTTGTTCCCACAAGGAACAAGGGTTTATGCTGCAAAAGACCTTGGTTATCGGGAAACCTCCAAGGCAAATGTTCCTTTGCGCAAGAAGGTGGGTGCAGATGAAACGATTGTTTCGTATATTACCAACAAGGGAACTGCCTTCAAGGTGCTTGAAAAATATAACAACTGGGTTAATCCTTTTAAGTGTAATGTTTGGTACAAGGTGGAGATTACCGCAGACGAAAACAGCAACGGCTTGTCGGGAAATGATTTCTGGCTCTGGGATGGCAACACAACCGAACACACTCATAAGTATAACGGTATGGCATGCACCAAGTCAGGCTGTGATTATGCAAAAGGAATAAAGAACGAGTGGGGCTGCAATGAGAACAAAACGGTTGTTGCAAATCCGGCTTATGTAAGGTCGGTACCCTATGAGGTGGGAAAGGTGTTGTATACCATTCCCTACGGACAATCGGTGACTGTGGAAAAGGAAATAGAAAACGGTTATAGCAAGACATGGTACCAGATTCGTGGCGGAGGCTATATTTATAGCGAACGTCTGGGTGCAACATCTCTGAAAAAAGAAGACGTGGCTGCTCAGAATTATTATAGCACAGACCCGGCGGACAGACCCTCCTATTTTCAGCCCTATGCACCTGCTCTTGCGGAATGCAAGCATGAACATTGGAGTGTGGGTGTCTGCAAGGGCTGCGGAAAGAAATGGGTGCTGAAGCTGCAGGCGGCACAAGGAACCTATAAGGCGGCTTCTGATACCTTTGTTCGTGACATACCCTACCGTGAGGGAAAGTCTGTTGGTGTTACATATAAAAAAGGTGAGGTTGTTCCCGTAACGGCAAAAGCCGAAAATTCTGCAGGTAATATGTGGTATAAAACCAAGGACGGCTGGATTTACAGCGTGGCAAATTCCAGCCTGAACAGTGCAAAGCTGGCAACCGCCTCATATACCTTCCGTAAGGCAGGTGAAACATACACGCCAAAGGTGATTTTGCAGCCTGCAGATGCTGATGTAGATATTTCATGGAAGGTGTCGGACAAAAGCATTGCAGTTATTGACGAAAAAACGGGAAAAATTTCGCCTGTGGCAAAGGGAAAAGCTGTTGCATACGCAACGGTGAAATCTCAGGAGGGAAAGATTATAACCCTTTCCTTTAATATAACCGTGGACAAGAGTGTGTCATATGAAACATGGTCTTATGACAACTATTCCTATAATTCAAAGCTGGCAAGGGAATGTGCTGAATTTTCGGCACTTGCCTATCCGGAGGTGGATTATACAGGAAATGTCAATTCAATAACATTTACAGATGTCAGCAAGAAAAATTCTCCCAACGGACTTGTAAGACTTCTGATGAACAAGGATTTTGCCTATACGGTTTCGCCCAATTACGCCAACAGTACCGAAGAAAATGCAATGTTTGTTATAGCTTCAAAAAAGGTTATGTACAACGGCAACCCCAAGGATTTGGTTTATGTCATTGTTCGTGGTTCAGGAACGCTTCAGGGCTGGAAGGGCAATATGCAGTTAACAGGAAAGTCCTATAATAATATGGATTATCATTATACTTTCCAAAAGGCGAAAATTGATTTGAATACACAGCTCAATTCATATATCAGGGAAAAGGGTATTGAAAAGCCATTGCTTGTGATTACAGGACACAGCCGTGGTGCGGCAGTGGGAAATATTCTTGCGGCGGAGCTCACCGGCAGTACAGCATATGAAAAGGTTTATGCATATCTTTTTGCCACTCCCAATGTGACAATGGGGGCAGTGAAGTCCAATTCAAACATAATTAATATTTGCAACACCCAGGACTTTGTGACCTATATGCCTTTTACACAGAATTGGGGCTACAGAAAGCATGGTGTGATTTATTCCTTTGATTCAAAGTCGGCACTGAAAACAAGCCCGGACTTTAAGAGTCTTGTTTCAAAGTATAAATGCAACAATTACAACTGGTCGGTGAAAACTCCTTCGGGTGCAAGCTCATATATTGTGGGAAAATGGAAGGATGTGGAGGAATACTATACCCACGACCCCAATACGTATGGGGCAGGCTTGCTGGTTTGTGACACAGAGGCTTTTGACTATTTCTATCACGGAATGGCTCCTGCTGCAGCAGGTGATTATGGCGGTATGGCTATTATAGCCAGTCATCTGCCTTGTCCTGATGGCTGTCCCTTCAAGTTGCTTTCCAATTTCTTAAAGGATGATAAGGGGGCTTTTGCTGACAGTCATATCATTCAGACATATTATGCGGCAGTGGTGGCAGGATTACCCTCTTATGGCAGAAGCGGAGTCAGCGGATTTTCACTTAATGCACTTGCCGGAACTTCTCAAGTCAATGAAGATGAAATGGATGCTCTTTATTCCTTCTTTACACAGGACGAAAATGCGCTTATGCTTGAAACATACGGATGGGATATTGAGAATCCTTCCACTTGGAGCGGCGTTGAATGGAACGAAAACGGAAATATTGTGAGCATTGACCTGAGCTATCTTAATCTTTCCGGAAGCTTTAATGCCAATAATTTCCCTGAACTTCAAAGCCTGAATATTGACGGAAACCGTATTTCAATGCTCGGACTTACAAGGTGTGAGAATCTTGTGGAGCTCAGTTGTATGTCAAATAATTTGAGTGCTATTTCGGTAAGCAGCTGTACAAATCTTCAGAACCTTGATTGCAGCTTTAACAGCATAGGCAGTCTTGATGTGAGCGAAATGTCACAGCTTGCAGACCTGAATTGCTACGGAAACGATATGGGTAGCCTTGTTCTCAACGGTGCAACGGCTCTTGAAACCGTCAGATGCGGAAGCAATCAGCTTTCAACAATTGATATTTCAACAAATACAGCATTGAATTCCTTCTACTGTGCAAATAATAATATTATTGAGTCACAAAATGCGTCATTGCTGAACGGCATAAGTGCAATCAATGAGAAGGGCGGTTCTGCTCAGCTTGGAACTCAGAACTACAACGAGAATTATTCCTTCAATGAAGCAGAGCTTTCAAGCCTGACGGAATTTGCAAATTCTGCACTTAACCTTGAAAAGCTGGGCTGGGACCTTGAAAAGCCCTATACATGGGAGGGTGTTGAATGGAAAATCAGAAACGGCGAATATCACATAACTTCTGTTGAACTTGACGGTCTTGAGCTTGAAGGTGTTTTAAGTCTGCCCGAGGCTGAGTATGTGGAATCGGTTTCCTGCTCGGATTCGGCATTGACTTCTCTCAATCTTATGGGTTGTTCGGGACTCAGCACGCTTGATTGCAACAATTCGGGAATTTCGGAGTTGTTGATTGATGAATGTTCATCACTTCAGAGCCTGAATTGTGACGGCAACAGCCTTGAAGTTGCGGCGGTTGAGTCATCCCTGAATCAGATTGGTTTGAATACGGGTATTGCAACCTATGAAAATCAGAACATAGAGGAAGAAAGAGCGTCTTTCAATGCTGCGGAAGTTGATGCTTTGACAGATTTCTTCTTCACGGGCGACAACGTTGAAAATCTTGGTTGGGATCTTGATAAACCGGGAACATGGAACGGAATTGTCTGGACAGATGCTGACGGCGAATACAGAGTGAACAAAATTGATATGATGGGCATAGCTGTTAAGGGCGCACTTGATTTGAGCGGCTTTGACTATCTTGAAGATTTCAACTTCGGCGGAACAATGATTGAAAGTGTTATCCTTCCTGAATGTATTGCTCAGATTCCTGATAATGCATTCTATAACAGTGGAATCGAAAAGATATATCTGAATGAGGGACTTGCAAATATCGGAAGAAATGCCTTTGCTTACTGCGATAATCTGAGGGTGGTTGTTATTCCCAAAACAGTATCAAGAATTTTTGACGGAGCATTTATGAATTGTTCCAACCTTGGATGTGTTGTTTTTGCCAGCGATGAACCGTTTGAGGCGGGTGATGGAATTTTTGCCGGTGCATCTGCTGAATTCACTTTAATTTATTTTGCCGACACAAGCTGGAGTGCAGAATCAGCACTGTTGTCAGAGTACAATTATCACGTATCAGAGAATGATTATGTTGTTATTCATGACAGCGGACTGGAACTGAAGCAGGATGATTATTATACTGAAACAAATGCATATGCCGGAGATTGTGTTGAAGTTATTGTTGCTGTAAAGGACACAGGCAAAAAAGCAATGTGTATGCTTTCGGTATATAAAGAGAATGCGTCAATGGATAGCTGTGCTATGCAAAAGACGGAGCTTGGAAGATATATGAATGTTTTGACCTTTGAGGATGTTGCCATTCAGTATGTTGGTGAAGAATATTGCGAGATAAAAGCATTCTTGTGGGAAGACAGCGATTTGATGAAGCCACTGGCACCTTCTTCCGGACGGATTTTGTTCAAGCCAATGGCAGACGAAAGTATAAATTAAAAAGTTCAATGGTTAAAAGTTACAGTATTTTTGCTGTGGATTTTCCTCAAAATAGTTTAAACGGAGGAAAATGATTATGGGAAAAATATCTGAACTGGCGTGGGAAGCATTTGAAAAAACAGGGAGCATAAAGGAATACCTGAAGTACAGGGCGAAATCAGAAAAATCGGAAGATATGGAGGCAGGTGCGGAAATTGGGGCTTTTGAAGACCGAGGGAATCGTCACAAAAACAACAAAATATAGCGAAACCAGCCTTATTGTAACCGTTATCACCAGGGATTTCGGCAAGATTTCGGCAATTGCAAACAATGTGCGGAGCTCAAAGTCCCATATGCTTATGGGGCTTCAGCTCTTTTCCTTCAGCGAGATTGTTTTTTATGAAAGCCGAAGCAAAACGGGGCTTTATAAGCTCAACGAAATGTCGGTGATTGAGGGCTTTGGGAATATCCGAAGCGACCTTGAAAAGTTAGCTTATGCCTCGTATTTTGCGGAGGTTGCAAACAGTGCGGTCAGTGAGGATAACCCCGATGAGGAAATTCTCAGGCTTCTTTTGAATACACTTTTTGCTCTTGACCGTGATTTGTGCCAAAAAAACAAAATCAAGACGGTTTTTGAATGGCGGATTGCGGCAATGTCGGGGTATGAGCCTGATGTTGAGGCTTGTGTGAAGTGTGGCTGTGTGCAGGGGGATATGCTTCTGTGTTTTTCGGAGGGTGAGGTCTTCTGTGAATCCTGCGGAGGCGAAAAATCCGACTGCGGACGAGTTTCGGAAGGGATGCGGAGAATTATAAAATATATCTGCGAAGCCGAAAGCAAAAAGATTTTTTCTTTTGATGCAAGTGATGCGGCAATTGAATATTTGGGTCTTTTGGGAGAACGATACATACAGCGGCAGTTTGATAAAAAGTTTTCTACCCTTGATTATTTGAAAAAGGTTTTAAGTGCGGGGATTTGACTATGAAGAAAAAAATAATTGAATTTTTGAACCAAAACGGAATAACTGAGGTGGGTTTTTGCCTTCTTGATGCGGAGAAGAATCCCTTTGGGCTGGGGTATGCAATTTCTTATGTTGTGCCCCTTTCAAAGGCAGTGGTTGACGGCATTACAGACGAGCCTACCCATACATATTTTCACCATTATCGGACGGTGAACACCTTTATTGACAATACTTCGCTGAAGATTGGTCTTATGATAGCAAGCGATGGCTATGACTATGCGGCAATCCCAGGTTCTCAGTCGGTGAACGGTTTGCAGGCGGTGTTTTCCCATAAATATGCGGCGACCCTTTCGGGACTTGGTACAATTGGCAAAAGCGGTCTCTTTTTGTCGGAGAAGTTTGGCCCCCGTGTGAGACTCGGAACAATATTAACGGATTATCCCTTTGAGGTCACAAACGCAGAACCGAAATCAATTTGCGGAAGTTGCCGTTTGTGTGTTGAAGCCTGCCCTGCAATGGCAATCCGTGGTGAGGAATGGAAAGCCGGAGACGAAAGGGACATAATTATTGATGCAAAGGCTTGCAGTGATTATATGAAAAAGGCATTTCAGCATATCGGCAGAGGGGCAGTTTGCGGGATTTGCATGAAAGTCTGCCCCAAGGGTAAAGCCTGAAAAAATCACTCATCTTCCGCGATTGCACCACAGTACGCGGCGCTTGTTTAATCACGAAATCTGAGCAATTTTTTATGGCTTTTTGAGTTGTATGAAATTAACTGTTTTTATTGACTTTCGGATAAAAAAATGGTAAAATAATAAGATATTCAATCAGTTTATAATTAAAATTTATATAGAGAGGCTGTAGAAATTATGAAAAATATGGGTTTGAATGAAATAAGAGAAAAATATCTTTCATTCTTTGAATCAAAGGATTGTCTGCGTCTTGACAGTTTTTCACTGGTTCCGAAGAATGATGCAAGTTTACTCCTTATCAATTCGGGTATGGCTCCCATGAAAAAATGGTTTACGGGTGCTGAAATTCCTCCGAGAAAGAGAGTTACAACCTGCCAGAAGTGTATCAGAACACCTGACATTGAAAGTGTTGGAAAAACTGCACGTCACGGCACGTTTTTTGAAATGCTTGGCAACTTCTCATTTGGTGATTACTTTAAGCGTGAGGCGATTAACTGGGCTTGGGAATTCCTCACAAAGGTTATGGAAATTCCCGAAGATGTTCTGTGGATTACCGTTTATGAAGAAGATGACGAAGCAAAAGATATTTGGGTGAATGAAGTTGGCGTGAATCCCGAAAGAGTTGTGAAGCTGGGCAAGGAGGAAAACTTCTGGGAACACGGAACAGGTCCTTGCGGTCCCTGCTCTGAAATTCACGTTGACAGAGGCGTTGAATTCAGTTGTGGAAAGCCCGATTGCAAGCTGGGCTGTGACTGTGACCGTTTTATGGAGGTCTGGAACCTTGTGTTCACACAGTTTGACAAGGATGAAGGCGGCAACTACAACCGCCTTGCAAACCCCAATATTGATACGGGTATGGGTCTTGAGAGACTTGCCTGCATTATGCAGGGCGTGAACAATCTTTTTGAGGTTGACACCGTTCAGAACACAATGAAGCATATTTCACGCATCGCAGGCGTTGAATACAAAATGAACGAAAAGACGGACGTATCACTCCGTGTTATCACTGACCATATCAGAAGTACCGTTATGATGGTTTCGGACGGAGTTATTCCTTCAAACGAGGGCAGAGGATATGTTTTGAGAAGACTTCTCAGACGTGCGGCACGTCACGGCAGACTTCTTGGTATTGAGGGTGAATTCCTTTATACTGTTGCAGATACTGTTATTGATTCATCAATGCAGGGTTATCCCGAACTTGATGAAAAGAGAGATTACATCAAAAAGGTTGTGAGAATTGAAGAAGAAAAGTTCTCAAAGACAATTGAGGGCGGTCTTGCAATTCTGAATACTTACATTGAAGAAACAAAGTCAGAGGGCAAGGATATTCTCAGCGGCGAAAATGCATTCAAGCTCAACGACACATACGGATTCCCCATTGACCTTACAATTGAAATCTGTGAGGAACAGGGATTGGCTGTTGACAGAGAAGGTTTTGACAAGCAGTTGAAAATCCAGAAGGAAACCGCAAGAGCAAACCGCAAGGACGGTTCAAGCTGGGATGATGATTCAGCCGTTAATATCAAGGCTGAAGCAACAGAGTTTGTGGGTTATGACAGTCTCGTTGCTGAAAGCGAAGTCCTTGGTATTGTTGCAGAGGGCGAAGAAGTTGATGCAATCGGCGCAGGCGAGGAAGGCATTATTGTTGTGAAGAAGTCGCCTTTCTATGCCGAAATGGGCGGTCAGGCAGGCGATATTGGTTCAATTGTGGCGGCAAACGGCAAGGCAAAGGTTGTTGACACCAAGAAGAACGGAGACGGAATTTATTTCCATGTTGTTAAGGTTGAGGAAGGTTCAATTTCAAAGGGTGATGCTGCAACTCTCACCGTTTGCAAAAAGAACAGAATGGCAATTTGCCGTAACCACTCAACAACTCACCTTCTCCACAAGGCATTGAAGGAAACTTTGGGAACTCACGTTGCTCAGGCAGGATCCGAAGTTACAGCAAAGCGTCTCAGATTTGACTTCTCACATTTTGAAGCAATGACTGCTGACGAGATTAAGAATGTTGAAAAACTGGTTAATGATGCAATTATGGAAGCAATGGACATCAATGTTCAGGAGCTTAATATTGAAGATGCAAAGAAGCTTGGTGCAACAGCACAGTTTGGTGAGAAGTACGGCGAAACCGTAAGAGTTGTTTCAATGGGCGATTACTCTGTTGAATTCTGCGGCGGAACACATCTTTCAAATACTTCTCAGGCAGGTCTTTTCAAGATTATTTCCGAGAACGGCGTTGCGGCAGGGGTGAGAAGAATTGAAGCTGTGACAGGTCTTGGCGTTCTTGAACAGCTGAACATCGCAAAGGCAATAATTGCCAATGTTGCAGAAACAATCAAATCAACCGTTCATGAAGTTGAAGCAAAGGCAGGAAGCCTTGTTGAAGAAAACAAGAATTTGAAGAAAGAACTTGAAAGCATAAAGAGCAAGATGGCAAACAGCGGTCTTGATGACCTTCTGGCAAGTGCAGAAGAAGTTAAGGGTATCAAGGTTATCGCACATCGTCTTGGCGATGGACTGGACATGAATGCACTCCGCAATGCAGGTGACAACCTGAAGCAGAAGGCAGAATGTGCGGTAATTGTTCTTGCATCTGCTGCTGAGGGCAAGGTTAACATTGTTGCAATGGCAACTCCCGATGCTGTGAAGAACGGTGCTCATGCCGGAAACATTATCCGTGAGGTTGCAAAGACCTGCGGCGGTGGTGGCGGCGGTAAGCCCGACAGCGCTCAGGCAGGCGGAAAGGATGCATCAAAGATTGCTGATGCACTTGCCATTGTTAAGAGCTTGATATAAAGGGAGGACAAGAATATGGCAGATTGTCTTTTTTGTAAAATAATCGGAGGAGAAATTCCCTCAACAAAGGTTTATGAAGATGAATATGTTTATGCCTTTCGTGATATTGAGCCTCAAGCCCCCGAACATATTATTATTGTTCCCAAGGAGCATATGGCATCGGCAAATGATATAACTGCTGAAAATTCAGCAGTTATCGGAAAGATTTTTGAAGCTGCAGCAAAGATTGCAACGGATTTGGGTTTTGCAGAAAAGGGCTACAGAATTGTCAATAACTGTGGTGAAGATGGAGGACAGACCGTTGGACACATTCACTTTCATTTGTTGGCAGGACGTAATCTCCAGTGGCCTCCGGGATAAAACATAAAAAACTGTGACGACCGCATAATGCACGCATTTGTGCTACGTTCAAGCTTTACCGCTTGAAAGTACAACTTAGGGGAAAGTTTGGACGTTCGTCAAGCGTGTTTTGATGTTTTAAAGGTTAAAAAGTGTGGCAAATTCCCGGCAATCGTTCGGGAATTTGTCTTCCAATATAATACAGAAAGGTGTGAAACCTATGAAAAAGGATATAGACAAGTACATACAGGATGTGTTGGCTCAGCACGAGGGTTTCAGCAAAATTCCGAGTCATTATTATACTGAATATAATGTAAAGCGTGGACTTCGTAATCCTGACGGAACGGGTGTTCTTGCGGGATTGACAGCAATCGGTGAGGTTCATGGTTATGTTATGGATGAGGGGAACAAGTCTCCTGTTGAAGGTAAATTGAGATACCGTGGTATTTCAATTGAAGATATTGTTGAAAACTGTCAATGGGAAGGCAGATTTGGCTACGAAGAAGTTGTGTTTCTCCTTCTCTTTGGATACCTTCCCAAGAAAGAGGAGCTTGATGCATTCACGGCAAGTCTTGCAAAGAGAAGAACCCTTCCTCCCGGTTTTGCAGAGGATATGATTCTGAAGGCACCCAGTGCCAATATTATGAACAAGCTTGCAAGATCGGTTCTGGCACTTTATTCTTATGATGATGAAAACCCTGATGACATAAGCACAGAAGCACTTTTCAGACAGAGTTTGGAGCTTATTTCCAGATTTCCCACTTTGATTGCTTATGCTTATGCGGCAAAGAGACACTATTATGACGGAAAGAGTCTTGTGCTCCATAATCCCAAGCCTGAGCTTTCAATTGCAGAAAACTTCCTCTATATGATTCGTGCAAATCACAAGTACACAGAGCTTGAAGCAAAGGTTCTTGACCTTGCGTTGATGCTTCATGCGGAGCACGGCGGCGGTAACAACTCGGCATTCTCAATCAGAGTTTTGTCGTCAAGTAATACTGATACATATTCGGCGGTTGCAGCGGCAATCGGCTCGCTGAAAGGTCCAAAACATGGTGGTGCAAACCAAAAGACTCTTGCTCAGATGGCTGAAATCAAGAAAAATCTTGAAGACTGGACAAATGAGGAGCAGGTATACGATTACCTTTGCAAGATTGTTCGTAAGGAAGCAGGGGACGGCAGCGGCTTGATTTATGGTATAGGTCACGCAATTTACACATTGTCAGACCCACGTGCGGTGCTTCTCAAAGGCTGCGCACAGGATTTGGCAAAGGAAATTGGCCCTGAAGCTGAAAAGGAATTTGAGCTTTATGCATCAATCGAAAGACTTGCACCGAGAGTTTTTGCAGACGTGAAAAATCTTCATGCTCCAATGCCTGCAAATGTTGACCTTTATTCGGGATTCATTTATCAGATGTTGAATATTCCCGAAGAACTTTACACTCCCATTTTTGCAATGGCAAGAATTGTTGGCTGGTGTGCTCACCGAATTGAAGAAGTTCTCACAGGTGGAAAGATTATTCGTCCTGCATACAAGAGCATTGTGGAAAGAAAAGAATATACTCCCATTGATGAGAGATAGGAAAAAGTAAAGTTGCCCATAACAGCGAAAAGGCTGTTATGGGCTTTCCTTTTTGCATTGAGGAAAAAATAGGCTATGCAATCAAAATTGATTGCATAGCCTGAAATTTTTAGTTGAAGATTACGTCTTCGGTGAAGTCTGTGGGAACAATGTCCACCTTGCTGTACTGAGGTGTACCTGTACCTGCAGGAACAAGTTTACCGATGATAACGTTTTCTTTGAGACCAACAAGCGGGTCAATTTTGCCCTTGATTGCGGCTTCTGTAAGAACTCTCGTTGTTTCCTGGAAGGAAGCGGCAGAGAGGAAGGAGTCGGTTGCAAGAGCTGCCTTTGTGATACCCATGAGCACTTCTGAATACTGAGCCTCTTGTTTGCCTTCTTCACGCATCTGAATGTTCACTCTTTCAAGCTCATAACGCTCAACAAGTGAACCTGTGAGGAAGTGTGTATCGCCTGCATCCTCAACCTTTACCTTGTGCATCATCTGACGGACAATAACTTCAATATGCTTGTCATTGATGTCAACGCCCTGGAGACGGTATACACGCTGAACTTCCTGAATGAGGTAGTCCTGAACAGCGGTGTAGCCCTTGATTGCAAGGATGTCGTGAGGATTGATTGAACCTTCTGTCAGTTCGTCACCTGCTTCAATCACCTGATCTTCACGAACTTTGATTCGTGAACCGTAGGGGATGAGGTAGGTTGCGCTGTCGCCGATTTCATCGTTGAGAATTGTAACTTCACGTTTTTTCTTGTTTTCGGTAATCTTTACACGACCGCCGATTTCTGCAATAATTGCAAGACCCT
Organism: Clostridia bacterium; assembly: GCA_045647905.1. Lineage (GTDB taxonomy): Bacteria > Bacillota > Clostridia > Monoglobales > Monoglobaceae > SIG440. Next base: position 6,891 of record JAZRMZ010000194.1, on the reverse strand, counting down.
TGGGTCTTCTTGCTTCAAACAATTCTTCAACACGGGGGAGACCCTGTGTGATGTCGTCGCCACCTGCAACACCGCCGGCATGGAAGGTTCTCATTGTAAGCTGAGTACCGGGTTCACCGATTGACTGAGCTGCAATGATACCAACTGCTTCACCGATGTTAACAGCTTCGCCGTTTGCAAGGTTGTGACCGTAACATTTTGCACAAACACCGATTCGTGAACGGCATTTGAGAACGCTGCGGATTTTTACGCTTTCAATACTTGAGTTTGTGATTGCATCTGCCTGTGCAGGTGTAATCATTGCGTTCTTTTCAACAATAAGCTCACCTGTTTCGGGATTAACAACATTATCACAAACAACACGACCAACAAGACGGTCTTTGATTTTTTCGATGATTTCGTTGCCATCTTTGATGTCACGAACAATGATACCATCATCGGTACCGCAATCGTCTTCACGGATGATAACATCCTGCGAAACGTCAACAAGACGACGTGTGAGGTAACCTGAGTCGGCTGTACGGAGCGCTGTATCGGTAAGACCTTTACGGGCACCGTGAGTTGAAATGAAGTATTCCAAAACCGTCAGACCTTCACGGAAGTTTGCCTTGATGGGGATTTCGATTGTACGTCCGGTTGTGTCAGCCATAAGACCACGCATTGCGGCGAGCTGACGAATCTGGTTAACGCTACCACGGGCACCGGAATTTGCCATCATGAAGATTGGGTTGAGCTCGTCAAGATTCTTCATCAGAGCATCGGTTACCTTGTTTGAAGTTTCAGACCAGATTTGAATAACCTTTGCATATCTTTCTTCGTCTGTGAGAAGACCGCGGAGGTACTTTTTGGTTACCTTTTCGATTTCTTCTTCGGCTTCGGCAAGGTAAACCTTCTTTTCTTCAGGAATTTCCATATCCGAAACGCCAACGGTAATCGCACCGCGTGTTGAATACTTAAAGCCCATTGCCTTTACGTCATCAAGAAGAGTTGCGGTTTCTGTGATGCCGTGAATCTTGATGCTCTTGTCAATAATCTGACCAAGCTTCTTTTTGTCAACACGGAAAGCAACTTCCAGAGCAAGTGCATTTTCGGGGTTGCTTCTGTCAACAAAACCAAGATCCTGCGGAATCTTTTCGTTGAATATGAGACGGCCAACGGTTGCATCAATGATGCCTGTAACCTTTTCGCCGTTGATTTCTCTTGTGATACGAACCTTGATGGGAGCATGGAGTCCAACGGCACCGTTTGCATAAGCGAGAGTTGCTTCGTCTTCGCTGCCGAACACTTTGCCTGCACCAAGTTCGTCATCAATCTGAATTGTCAGGTAGTATGAACCAAGAACCATATCCTGTGTAGGTACGGTTACGGGATTACCGTCCTGAGGCTTCAAAAGGTTGTTGGCAGAGAGCATAAGGAATCTTGCTTCTGCCTGCGCTTCAGCTGACAAGGGAAGGTGAACCGCCATCTGGTCACCGTCGAAGTCGGCGTTGAAGGCTGTACATACAAGGGGATGGAGCTTGAGCGCCTTACCTTCAACAAGTACGGGTTCAAATGCCTGAATACCCAGTCTGTGAAGTGTTGGGGCACGGTTCAAAAGAACGGGATGCTCTGAAATTACGCTTTCGAGCACGTCCCAAACTTCGGGGCGAACACGCTCAACCATTCTCTTTGCTGATTTTATGTTATGTGCCAAGCCATCGTTAACCAATTTCTTCATAACAAAGGGCTTGAACAGTTCAAGAGCCATTTTCTTAGGCAAACCGCACTGATAAATCTTCAGTTCGGGACCAACAACGATAACCGAACGTCCTGAATAGTCAACACGCTTACCAAGGAGGTTCTGACGGAAACGACCCTGCTTACCCTTGAGCATATCGGAGAGAGACTTGAGAGGTCTGTTTCCGGGGCCCGTAACGGGTCTGCCGCGTCTGCCGTTGTCGATGAGAGCATCAACAGCTTCCTGAAGCATTCTTTTTTCATTTCTGACAATGATTTCGGGAGCGCCCAGGTCAAGGAGTCTCTTGAGACGGTTGTTTCTGTTGATTACACGACGGTATAAGTCGTTGAGGTCGGATGTTGCAAATCTGCCGCCGTCCAACTGAACCATAGGTCTGATTTCAGGAGGAATAACGGGAATTACGGGCATAATCATCCATTCGGGCTTGTTGCCTGACTGACGGAATGAATCAACAACCTCAAGACGGCGAACCGTTCTGATTTTTTTCTGACCCTTTGCACCCTCAAGGTCTGCTTTCAGCTCTTCATAAAGGGCTTCAAGGTCGATTGCCTGAAGCATTTCAAGAACTGCTTCGGCACCCATTCCTGCTTTGAAAGAGCTTTCGCCATATTTTTCAACTTCTTCACGGAATTCTCTTTCGCTCAGAATCTGGTTTTTCATAAGTCCGGTCTTGCCGGGGTCAATTACAACATATGCTGCAAAGTAAAGAACTTTTTCAAGAAGACGGGGTGACATATCAAGGATGAGACCCATACGGCTGGGGATTCCCTTGAAGTACCATATATGAGATACGGGAACAGCAAGCTCAATGTGACCCATTCTTTCGCGGCGAACCTTTGCACGTGTCACTTCAACACCGCATCGGTCGCAGACAACGCCTTTATAACGTACACGCTTATACTTTCCGCAGTTACATTCCCAGTCCTTTTGAGGACCAAATATTTTTTCGCAGAAAAGACCGTCTTTTTCGGGGTTCAAGGTTCTGTAATTTATTGTTTCGGGCTTTTTTACCTCACCGTGTGACCATTCTCTGATCTTTTCGGGTGATGCAAGACCTATTTGTATAGCATCAAAATTTTGGTATTCACTCATACAATATCACTCGACTTTCTGCTCACAAGTTTAGATAATGATAAATTTGTTGCATTATCAAGTCCTGAGCTTTCCGCTATGAGCGGCGGAAAGCAGGAAACGGAAAATCCTTAGAAATCAAGGTCATCATCATCAGCGGAATCGAAGTCAGCAAAGTCATCGTCGTCAAAACTTGAATCATCGGGCATTTCGTTGTCCATTGTGTCTTCAAATTCGTAGAAGAGCTCGTTTTCAAGAAGGTCGTCTTCTGAATCTTCGTTGCCATCTGCGGGGAAAGCTTCGGGAGCGTCTTCTGCTCTGTCGATGTTAACCTGCAAATCTTCGCCTTCGTCATCGTCGATACTTTCTTTGAGGATTACTTCATTACCGTCGGAATCAAGAACCTTGACATCAAGAGCCAAGCTCTGGAGTTCCTTGATAAGAACCTTGAAGGATTCGGGAATACCGGGTGTTGGAATATTTTCGCCTTTGACAATTGATTCATAGGTTTTAACACGTCCAACAACGTCGTCCGACTTAACCGTCAGAATTTCCTGAAGTGTGTATGCTGCGCCGTATGCTTCAAGCGCCCAAACTTCCATTTCACCGAATCTCTGTCCGCCGAACTGAGCTTTACCGCCCAGAGGCTGCTGTGTTACCAATGAGTAAGGACCGGTTGAACGGGCATGGATTTTGTCATCAACCAAGTGAGCCAGCTTCAGCATATGCATATAACCAACGGTTACACGGTTGTCAAAGGGGTCACCGGTGCGGCCATCATAGAGGATGGTTTTTCCGTCACGTGAGTAGCCTGCCTGTTCAAGTGCATCCATAATATCTTCTTCGTTTGCACCATCGAATACAGGAGTTGCAACCTTCCAGCCAAGTGCCTTTGCTGCGTAGCCAAGGTGAACTTCAAGAACCTGACCGATGTTCATACGTGAAGGTACGCCCAGGGGGTTCAACACAATCTGGAGAGGTGTTCCGTCGGGGAGGAAGGGCATATCTTCTTCAGGAAGAATTCTTGAAATAACACCCTTGTTTCCGTGGCGGCCTGCCATTTTGTCACCAACGGAGATTTTTCTCTTCTGTGCGATGTAGCAACGAACTATCTGTGTTACGCCGGGAGGAAGCTCATCGCTGTTCTCACGGGTAAATACTTTTACGTCAACAATAATGCCGTATTCGCCGTGGGGTACACGGAGTGATGTGTCACGCACTTCACGTGCCTTTTCTCCAAAGATTGCACGGAGAAGACGTTCTTCGGCGCTAAGCTCGGTTTCACCCTTGGGAGTAACCTTACCAACAAGAATGTCACCGCTTGATACCTCGGCACCGATACGGATAATTCCACGTTCGTCAAGGTCTTTGAGTGCATCTTCACCAACATTGGGAATGTCTCTTGTGATTTCTTCGGGGCCAAGTTTTGTGTCACGTGATTCAATTTCATATTCTTCAATATGGATTGATGTGAGAATATCGTCCTTAACCAACTGCTCGCTGATGAGCATAGCATCCTCGTAGTTGTAGCCTTCCCATGTCATAAAGCCGATAAGAATGTTGCGGCCGAGACCGATTTCACCATTCTTTGTTGAAGGACCGTCGGCAATGATGTCGCCTGCTTCAACTCTTTCGCCTTCAACAACAATGGGACGCTGGTTCATACAATGACCCTGGTTTGAACGCATGAATTTTATAAGCTTGTATGTGTCAGAATCGCCGTCGTCTGTTGCGATTTCAATCTGACGTGCCGATACCTTTGAAACAACACCGCTACGTTTTGCAAGAATACAGATTCCTGAGTCTTTTGCGGTTTTATATTCCATACCTGTTCCGATAATGGGAGATTCGGGACAGAGAAGCGGAACTGCCTGACGCTGCATGTTTGAACCCATGAGCGCACGGTTAGCATCGTCGTTTTCAAGGAAGGGAATCATTGCAGTTGCGATTGATGTAACCTGACGGGGTGAAACGTCCATATAGTCAACCTGACATTTGCCGGGTTCTGCATTGATTTCAAGGAACTGATCCTTGAATCTTGTTACAACCTTCTTGGCAATGAACTTTCCGTTTTCTTCCAACGGTTCATTTGCCTGTGCAATGTAGTATCCTTCTTCGGTATCTGCTGTCATATATTCAACTTCGTCGGTTACGCAACCTGTTTCTTTGTCAACCTTGCGGTAGGGCGTTTCGATGAAGCCGTATTCGTTTACCTTTGCAAAACCACTCAGTGAGTTGATAAGACCGATGTTGGGACCTTCAGGTGTTTCGATGGGACACATACGGCCGTAGTGTGAGTGGTGAACGTCACGCACCTCAAATCCTGCACGTTCTCTTGAAAGTCCGCCGGGACCAAGGGCTGAAAGTCTTCTCTTGTGAGTAAGTTCGCCAAGAGGATTAATCTGATCCATGAACTGTGAAAGCTGTGATGAACCAAAGAATTCCTTCACGGCTGAAGTCACGGGACGGATGTTGATGAGTGTCTGAGGTGTTACAACGTCCAGATCCTGTGTGGACATTCTTTCACGGACAACTCTTTCCATTCTTGAAAGACCAATTCTGAACTGGTTCTGAAGCAGTTCGCCAACGCTGCGGAGACGACGGTTGCCAAGGTGGTCAATATCGTCAACCGAGCCGATTCCGGCTGCAAGGTTGCCCACATATGAAATTGAGGCAATGATGTCATCGGTCAGAATGTGTTTTGGAATAAGTTCGTCACGGCGTTCACGGAGAGCATTTTTGAATTCGTCGGAGTTTACGTCCGGGAACTCGTCCATAATTTCCTTGAGAACAATGTAACGAACGTTTTCGTTAATCTCATAATCTCTGGGGTTATAGTCAACAAAATCACGAAGGTCAACCATACCGTTTGAAATAACGTTGGTTGTGTGTTCGTCGTCAACTTTGATTTTAACCTTGCTGATGTGAGCTGTTTCAATGGCACGTGCCGCTTCTTTTGTGATTTTTTCACCTGCAGAAACAATCAATTCACCGGTTTCGCTGTCAATGATGTTTTCGGCAGAAACCTGACCTGTGATACGTGCTGAAAGTCGGAGCTTTTTGTTGAACTTATAACGTCCGACTCTTGCAAGGTCATAACGCTTGGGGTCGAAGAAGAGGTTTGTTATCAGAGCCCTTGCGCTTTCAACCGTTGGGGGTTCACCCGGACGGAGCTTGCGGTAAATCTCAAGAAGACCTTCTTCAACAGATTTTGTTGTATCTTTTTCCATTGTACGCAAAATGCGTTCATCATCGCCGAAAAGTTCTGTGATTTCGGCATTTGTTCCAAAGCCCAGAGCACGGACAAGAACCGTGATGGGAGTTTTTCTCATCTTGTCGATTTTAACGTGGAAAAGGTCATTGCTGTCTGTTTCGTATTCGAGCCATGCACCACGGTTGGGAATAACCTGAGATGTGAAAAGCTTTTTGCCGATTTTGTCAAACTTCTCGGCAAAGTATACGCTTGGGGCACGGACAAGCTGGCTGACGATAACACGTTCAGCACCGTTTATAATAAAGGTACCTGATGGAGTCATAATGGGGAAATCACCCATAAAGATTTCCTGTTCTTTGACTTCGCCTGTTTCTTTGTTGATGAGGCGGACTTTCACTCTGAGGGGCGCTGCGTATGTAGCGTCGCGCTCTTTACATTCTTCAATGTCATATTTGGGGGTCATGTCGATTCTGTAATCAATGAACTCCAAAATGAGATTGCCTGTGTAGTCCGTGATAGGTGACACATCGTGGAAGACCTCTTTCAGACCTTCGTTTAAAAACCAGTCATAAGAATTTTTCTGGATTTCGATAAGATTGGGCATTTCAATAACTTCCCTAATCTTTCCATAGCTCATTCGGGTGTTCCTACCCAATTTCACCGGATGTACCATAAAACAATCACCTCTTCGTAATATTTACGACCGGACAAAAACGCCCGTCGCATTGTATTTAAAGCACATATAGCTGCACAATATGTTGTATTATTTTTCATCACATGGGAAAAATTTCACAAAAATATTTTAAACAAGTATTGCATTTTTAATACATATGTGATATACTGCAAATACGGTTGAAAATATGGGTGA
>JAZRMZ010000193.1:0-24687 GCA_045647905.1 Clostridia bacterium | reverse complement strand
TGCAATTGTCGTAATATTGTACTCTTGTACTTTAATATTACCGCTTTTCTCACTGTGTACTTTTCAAACATCATTGCTTCCTCTCGTTGAGGAGCTTATCTACTATATCACACCATTCTTACTTTGTCAAGTCTTTTTTAAAACTTTTTTTAAATTTTTTTTCGACTCAACCGTTCCGCTTGGCGCAACTCGTCTATATTAACACACAGCTCGAAAAATGTCAACAGTTTTTGTAAAAAAATTTTCAGTTTTACTTTGTTGACAAAAACCTGATTTGTGATATACTTGTTTTATAACAATTTGTACAAAGGAATGGACAATATTATGGAAAAACTCAACAGAGAAATCCCGGATTTATCCTCAAAAAACATTGGTTCGCATCTTGACAATCCCAAAAATTTTGATATTTATGTTCTTGATACGGTTGACTCCACCAACAGTTACGCAAAAAAACTTGCGCAAAACGGAGCAAAAAACAACACCGTTGTGATTGCCAACCACCAGACTGCAGGACGCGGCAGACTTGGAAGAACATTTTACTCGCCTGCACACACAGGATTATATATGAGCATTCTGCTATGTCCCGACGGCAGAATTCTTGACCCTGCCGCCCTCACAATTGCCGCAGCAGTTGCCGTTTGTCGCTGTGTTTCGACACTATGCGACAAAAAACCGCAAGTTAAATGGGTAAACGACATCTTTGTTGATAACAAAAAAATATGCGGAATACTTGCCGAAGCAGGAAGCGATTCGGGAATTCTTTCCTATATAATAATAGGCATTGGACTTAACATTTCAACCGAAGTATTTCCCGGGGAATTAAAATCCATTGCAGGATCTCTGAACACAACGGTAAACCGTAACGTTATTGCCGGGGAAATAATCAATCAACTCAATACTTTGCGCCCACTCTGCGGAACTCAGGCACTAATTGATGAATACAAAAGCTTTTCGCTCGTTCTGGGCAAAAAAATAAACTTCACTCAAAATGGTGAAACTTATCACGGAACTGCAATTGATATTAATATAGAAGGAAACCTGATTGTTCGTCTCGACACACAAGAAACTGTTGTTTTGAAATCAGGCGAAATTTCATTGGGAAGTCAAAATTTCATTTAGTCACTGTCCGTTTTTTGACACACTCCTTTTTGTATACTGAAATTACAGAAAGGAGATGTTTATATGAAAAACATTTACAAAATAATTGCAAAGAACGGACACTATGAAGTACTTAACGAAAGAAACGAATTTGTTCTCAGCGGCGACACATACAGCGAATGCGAACAAGAGCTTGAAGAATTGACAAATGACGGCTTTGCCGCTTGATATGTAAAGAAAAGTGCCATTCCAAACACGACTGTGCTCGGAATGGCACTTTTTATCCTCTGCCAAAAAAGTCACCAAAATCACGTCTTAAATCATCTTCTTCGTCAGCCTCGTCATAATCAAAATCTTCATCATCATAAAATCCGTCAGCATCATCGTAGTCTTCATAATCGTCTTCATCTTCATCGTCCCAGCCTTTGCGGTCTCCGCCAAAGGCCTCGTCAGGAAACAACTCCTCATAACTGAGCAGTTCAGGTTCATCGTTATCCTCCATAACCAGGTCAATGTCAAGTGTGTTGTAATCATCATCCATATCAAGACATGCCCCACAACTGTCACAAACCTTTTTGGGGTCAAGGTCACACATATTACATTCACCGCAATTATCGCACATTCTGTTGTCATATAAAATACATTTCTTTTTTTCCATAATTCAACCTCAAATACTTTCCTGAGACAAAATCTCAATACCCTTTGATTTCAGAACCTCATACGCCTCATTCATTTTATCTGTACGTATTGACACCCTGCCCGTTGCGGCAATACTGAACGCACGAATATCAATATTCCCGTCTTTCAGTGTTTCTGTTATTTTCCCCAGTTGACCGGGCTTATTTTCCAAAAATACAGAAATCTGTTTTACAAACACTTTCCCCGCACTCCTTTCAAAATACCCACAAGCAACTTAACTGCCGTATCAAAATCAGTCTTGCCAACTCTGTCAGGTTCGCCGGGTTCACAAACAGCAGGAACACCAACCGCCACACACGGGTCTCCGCAGGTTATGCTGATGAAATTCATATAGAAGTTTTCATCCGTAACCACCGTTTCCGCATCAATACCATTGTCAACAACCAGCTTTTCAAGGTCTTTTCTCAGAAACGGATTGGCAACAACGTGTTCATCCTTTGCAACAATAACACATCCGTCACCGTTCCACCCGTCAACGGTAATCACCTTTTCAAAACTATTCGCCCCGAAAAAGGCTCTGAGCCCCTTGCCGCCAAATCGCTTCTGTGCCGAAAACAACAACGTCACATCGTTCATTTCCTCCACAAAATCAACAGCCTCACATACAGCCGCAAGAGCAATACGCCCCTTTAAACCATACGCAACATAAGCGCAGTCATCTTCGGCAAATTCGGGGTCAACAACTCCAAAATCACCGATATTGGCTGTTTGTTCCTCAAACTTTATATATAAGTCCGAAAGCTTTGCATCTTCCGAATCCTTACCTTCATCACAACAAACCACGCCGCAAACTCCGTTTTCAAAAACAATCCGTCTTTCAAGGACATCCTTTGCCTTTACGCTGCCCACAGGAGCAAACCTCGCCGTCAAATCATCTGTTGAAACAACCATAACTCCAACCGTGTCCATTCCACATTCAACGCAAAGGCTTCCGTTGCCCGCCTTTGCAATCAGATTACCCATATTATCAACAACAATCTCGTCAAACTTGCCTCTGAGTCGGTTTTTCAAAAGCTCACGTATTTTTTCTTCACAGCCCACGGGCGAAAAAACTTCAATAATATCCTTCATTATCTGTCACCCCTTCCTACATCTTCAAGAAAGCCGCAGATCAGTTTTCGGCACGCATCAATATCACGTTTGTCCACCACACAGGAAGCTGAATGAAAATACCGGCACGGAACCGAAACCGATGCGGTTTTTATTCCACCGTCAACAAGACACAAATTCCCCGAATCGTTTCCACCTGCCGTTGAAGCCTTGAATTGCCACGGTATATTCCGTGACTTGGCGGCATCAGCCAACAAACCCACCAATTCCCTGTTGGTTTTGCAGGCAGAATCCAGAATGGTCAAAGCAGGGCCTTTCCCCATTGTTGTGACCCTCAGATTTTCGGGAACTCCCGTCATATCATTACAGCTTGTCACTTCAAGAACAACCGCATAATCAGGATTTATGCCCCTTGCCGCAGTTTTTATGCCCCGAAGACCCACTTCCTCCTGAACAGTGAATGCACAAACCACATTCACATTCCATTTTCTTTTGAGAATTTCAATCATAAACATACATCCAAGACGGTCATCAATGGCTTTTGCCTTTATTTGATTTCCGAACTCTCTGTAATCGCTGTCAAAACCAAAATAATCGCCCTTTTGAACAATCCCCTCTGCTTCCTCACGGCTTTTCGCACCAATATCCGCAAAAAGAGCATCCATAGGCGGCGTGCTTTGGCGTTCTTCCTTGGTTGTGAGGTGAATTGGCTTCAAGCCCACAACGCCGCAATGACCGTTGATCATAACTCTTTGTGAAATCATCACTTTGGGTTCAACACCGCCAACACAGTCAAACTTAATATATCCTTCATCGGTAATATCTGTCACAATAAAACCAACCTCATCCATATGCGCCGCAAACATAACAGTCTTTGCATCGGTGTTTTCATCAGCCAGCTTGAATGCAACCAGATTGCCCATGCTGTCAACCGAAATATCAACATCACAATCATTGATTTCTTCCATTATAATATGCCGCACTTCGTCTTCGTATCCCGAAAAACCAAATGCGTCTGTCAGTCTTTTAAGCAACAACATCACCCCCAAGAATAATTTCCCTGACCAGGCTGCACACAGCCTCTACATCAGAAAGGTCAACCGTTTCAACCGTCGTGTGCATATATCTCAGAGGAATGGAAATCACAATACACGGAACACCGTTCTTTGAATTCTGTATCGCCCATGCCGTTGTCCCTGAGCTCCTTGGCGCAACCTCTATTTCATAGGGAATACCCTTTTTCTTTGCAATGTCAATAACCCTCTTTGTCATTTCATAATGAACATTTGGACCTCTCATAACAGCCGCACCGCTTCCAAGGGGAAAGGTCTCCGCCCCTGCTGCATCAGGAGTTCTTCCATAAGTAACATCCAGAACAACCGCAAGGTCAGGCTGAGACTCACCCAAAATTGTATATGCACCCAACAGTCCCGATTCCTCGCCGCTTGTAAAAGCAACCATAAGATTCACGGGGAGCACGTCATCCTTCACCCTTTCAAGAATCTCAAAAACCGCCGCCATTGAAACACGATTGTCAAGCGCCGCTGACGCAATTCTCCCGTTCAGAAGCTCACAGAACTTTGAATCAAGGAGAATGGGGTCTCCAACAGAAATCAATTCCGCCGCCTTTTCGCCCAGACCCGTATCAATGAGCATATCATCCGCACTCAACCCCTTTTTGGATTCCTCACTTGTGGTTATGTGGGGTGGTTTTGCACCAATAACACCAAAGCATCTCTCCTTGCCGAGAATCCAAACTTCGCAAGAGGGCAAAATCCGTTCATCAACTCCGCCCAAGGTATCAAATGCCACAAACCCATTTTCGTCCACTTCTTTTACAATCAGCCCGATTCGGTCAAGATGCGCCTCAAGCATAATAACAGGGGCTTCGGGATTTCCGCATGATAAACTGCCCACCACACTGTTGGTTTTTGTTACAACAGCATCAGAACAAAAACTTTTCAGCCTTTGACAAACAGTTTTTGCAAACCCGTGCTCATAGCCGGATATTCCATCGCCCAAAAGCAAATCTATTGTTTTATCTTTTATATTCATATTCAACTTATCCTTTTTTACAATTTATATATATTATACCCCAACAAAATGTTTCAGTCAAGGCAAAACCAATATACATTTGTCAGTTTTACCAAAAAAATATATTTTTTGTCAAACCCCTTTATTTTTTTCAATTTTTGTGTTAATATGTATTTGTGAAAAGTTGCGTTTTTGTATGTAACTGAAAAATTATCCACATATTATAAAAACGAGGAGAGAATAATTATGGATATGGTCATTACAATTTTAGGTCTGATAGGCGGTCTTGCTCTGTTCCTTTTCGGTATGGATTTGATGGGCGACGGTCTCAAAAAACTTGCCGGCGGCAAACTTGAATCTATTCTGGCACGGCTGACTTCAAACAAGTGGACAGGCTTGTTTCTTGGTTTTATCGTGACAGCAGTAATTCAAAGTTCATCTGCAACAACAGTTATGCTGGTTGGTTTTGTTAACTCAGGTATTATGAAGTTTGGTCAGACAATCAGCATAATCATGGGTGCAAACATCGGAACAACCGTCACCGCATGGCTCCTTTCATTGAAGGACATCGAGGGCGCTGCCTTCATCAGTCTTCTGAAGCCCGAAAACTTCACCCCCGTTCTTGCGGCAATCGGCGTTATCATCACAATGACTTCAAAAAGCGATTCCAAAAGAAATATTGCAACAATTCTTCTTGGGTTTTCGGTTCTGATTTTTGGTATGGAAGCCATGAGCGATGCGGCAAGCTCCTTTAAGGAAAATGAAAGTTTTCAGAATTTGCTGATTATGTTCTCAAACCCCATTATGGGTATTCTTGTGGGAACAATCTTCACTGCAATTATCCAAAGCTCCTCTGCTTCGGTTGGTATTCTTCAGGTTCTGGCAGGCTCAATATCAATCCAGCACGCCATTGCCCTCCCCGTTCTTCTGGGTATGAATATCGGCACAACCATAACCCCCATAATTTCGGCAATCAGCGGCAATACTGAATCAAAGCGCGTTGCGGCATCCTGCCTTTACATCAAGATGATTGGTGTTGCAGTTGTCACCGCAGTATATTATCTGCTGTATTACTTTGGTGTGAAACCCATTGTTGAGTTCATGGCATCCGATGCTTCATTCTTCTCAATTGCAATCACACACACCATATTCAACATTATCTCAACAATAATCCTTATGCCCTTCTGTTCATTGATTGAAAAGCTTGCAATCAATACAATTAAAATCAAGGGCAACAAGAAAGAAGAAAAAACAAACGCTTTCGACACCTTGGACGAAAGATTTCTCAATATCCCCTCCTTTGCTGTTGAAAAATGTCGTGAACTTGTTTGCGACATGGCAAAGCTCTCGGCGTACTCATTCAATGCGGCAACAGCCCTGATGGCAGATTACAGCGACGAGAAGTTCAAGGAAATCATGGAACACGAAAAGCTTGTTGACAAGTACGAGGACAAAACAAGCTCATATCTTGTGAAAATTGCGGCAAACAATATGTCTGCAAAAGACAGTAAGGTTGTAACCGAGCTTCTCCATTGCATCGGCGATATTGAAAGAATTTCTGACCACGCCGTAAACGTTGCAGAGGTTGCTCAGGAAATGTATCAAAAGGGAATTTCATTCTCACCGCAGGCTCAGAATGACATAAAAATCATCACAGCCGCAGCTGCCGAAATCCTTGAACTTGCAACAGATTCGCTTACAAAGGAAAGTACGGAAATTGCAGCACGTGTCGAACCCCTTGAACAGGTTATTGACCGTCTCAAACGCAAAATCAAGGCAAACCACATTTCACGCCTCAAGCAGGGCGACTGCACAATGGAACTTGGCTTTATTCTTTCAGACCTTCTCACCAACTACGAAAGAGTTTCGGACCATTGTTCAAACATTGCGGTTTGTATCATAGAAATTTCACATGACTCCTTTGAAACTCACGAATATCTGAAAAACGTCAAAGAAAGTCATGACAAATCATTTGAAGATTTGTATCAGGCATATAAAGAGAAATATGCAATTTAATTAAAACCTCTTTTCTAATTTAAGAAAATGTGTTATAATAAGTCTTGATATGTTTCAGGAGGGAAAAAAACATGGGAAGAATTGGATTTGATAATCAAAAATATCTTAAATTACAATCCGAACAGATAAGAAAGAGAATTGCAGAATTCGGGGGCAAGCTGTATCTTGAATTCGGTGGAAAGCTCTTTGACGATTATCATGCCTCACGTGTTCTTCCGGGTTTTGCTCCCGACAGCAAAATCCGTATGCTTCAGCAACTCAAGGAAGAAATGGAGATTGTGATTACAATCAATGCCGAAGATATTGAAAGCAACAAAATCAGAGGAGATTTGGGTATTTCCTATGACGATGATGTTCTTCGTCTGATTGACACATTCAGAGAAATGAACCTTCTGGTGGGAAGTGTTGTTCTTGCCAGATACAACGGTCAGCCAAGGGCAAATGCTTTTTTGAAACAGCTCAACAATCTTGGAATAAAATGCTATAAGCATTACACCATTGCCGGATACCCCTCCGATGTTCAGCATATTGTGAGTGATGAGGGCCTTGGCAAGAATGAATATATCGAAACCGAGCGGTCGCTGGTGGTTATAACAGCTCCGGGGCCCGGAAGCGGAAAAATGGCAACCTGCCTTAGCCAGCTTTACCATGACTATAAGAGAGGCATTGCGGCAGGATATGCAAAATTCGAGACCTTCCCGGTCTGGAACCTTGCACTGAAACATCCTGTGAATCTTGCTTATGTGGCGGCAACTGTCGACCTTAATGATGTTAATATGATTGACCCCTTTCATCTTGATGCATACGGCGAGATTGCGGTTAACTATAACCGTGACGTGGAAATATTTCCTGTGCTCAATGCAATGTTTGAGAAGATTCAGGGGAAATCCCCCTATAAATCACCCACCGATATGGGTGTTAATATGGCAGGAAAATGTATTGTTGACGATGAAGTTTGTTGTGATGCTTCAAAGAAGGAGATTATCAGAAGATATTTTTCAACAAGCACAAACGTTATACGTGGCAAATGCGATGATTCCCAGGTGAGCAAGCTTGAGCTTTTGATGAATATGGCAGGGATTACACCCGAATATTGTCCGGCTGTTCCCCGTGCTCTTGAACGTGCAAAGGAAACCCAAAGTCCTGCAGGGGCTATGGTTCTTCCTGACGGCAGAGTGGTTACGGGAAAAACATCTTCAACCCTTGGTGCGGCTTCAGCGATGCTCCTCAACGCCCTCAAAGCTCTGGGAAACATTGATTCTGAAACGGATTTGATTGAAGCGTCGGTTCTTGAACCCATTTGCGGTCTTAAAACACGCTATCTCAAGCACAAAAATCCGAGACTTCATACCGACGAAGTTCTTCTTGCGCTGACCATTTCGGCTTTAACAAACCCTGTGGCAATGAAGGCAAAGGAACAGCTTGAAAATCTCAAGGGCAGTGATGCACACTTTACGGTTATTCTCAGTGAGGAGGACGAAAAAATTCTCCGCAGACTTGGTATAAACGTGAGCTTTGAGCCCAGATATGAACACCAAAGACTGTATCATAAATAACAAAAAATACCCCATACACAAAATGTATGGGGTAATATTATGCGTCCGTATGAACTTACGGCAACAATTACGGCTTTGTCAAATGCCATTGCCTTCAATTTGTCTGCTTCTTTCGAAAACAGACTTAAAGTGATAACTTTGTCATGCTGAGCGAAGTTCGTTGCATCTTAAAATCACATAAAACCATAAGATTCTTCAACTCGCTTTGCTCCCTCAGAATGACAAGTGAGTTTGTCCGCATTCTGAGCCTTTTTCCGAAAAAAGCAGTATCCTTTTTCACGACACAAGGCCAGCGTCAAAGGCGCTTATTAATAACCAAAAACGCCCTCAACAGATTCGTCGTTTGTCACCCAGTCCTCAACGTTCACAACGGTGTATTCGGTGGGAGTGTTGCGGATGATTACCTGCTTGATTCCTGCGTTTATTACAAGACGTTTGCACATTGAACAGCTTGATGTGTTGGGAACAAGCTCGCCTGTGTTATAGTCCTTGCCCACAAGGTAAAGTGTTGCATCAATCATTTCGCGGCGTGCCGCACTGATGATGCAGTTTGCTTCGGCGTGAACACTGCGGCAAAGCTCGTATCTTTCGCCTCTGGGGATTGCAAGTTTTTCACGGATGCAAACGCCCAAGTTTGTGCAGTTTTGTCTGCCACGGGGCGCACCTGTGTAGCCCGTGGAAACGATTTCGTCGTTCTTCACGATGATTGCTCCGAAGTTGCGGCGCAGACAGGTTCCTCTCTCGATTACGGTTTCTGCTATGTCAAGATAATAGTTGTGTTTGTCAACTCTTGTTTTTGCCATTTTGGATAATTCCTTTCCGATTTTTTGTATGTACAGTTTCAGTATACAACAAAATATCGGAAATTTCAATAGTTTTGTATTGACTTTATTTGAGTTTCAAGTTAAAATAGGGATATACTATGTATTTTTGAGAGGACAACGGTGAACAATGGAAAAATTTGTGTGCCGCAGTGAGGCAGAAACAATTGAGATTGCAAGAACTTTTTCAAAAAACTTGAAATCCGGCGATATTGTTGCGCTCAAGGGCGACCTTGGTGCAGGAAAGACGGCGTTCACAAAGGGCGTTGCCGAATATTTTCAAATCGACGGAGATGTTTCAAGCCCAACCTTTACCGTTGTTAACGAATATAACGGAACTCTTGATATTTTTCATTTTGATGCATACCGTCTTGAGAATGTTGATATTGACAACTGTGACTGGCTTGATGATTATTTTTTTGGAGACGGAATTTGCATAATTGAATGGGCACAGAACATTGAAGCTGTGCTTCCAAAGGGATATTATGAGGTAGTAATCCAAAAGAATCCGGATGAGGGTGAGGATTACAGAGAGATAACCATTGAAAAAACGGAGAGATAATTATGTTGGTGTTCGGGATTGATACTTGCTGTATGGCGGCGACGGCAGCTTTGGTTGATGAGCGGATTATGGTTGCACAGACGGTTATAAATCAGAATAAAACACATTCACAGATTATGATGCCGCAGATTGAAAATATGTTCAGGGCGGCAGAGGTTGACCCCAAATCGGTGGATGCTTTTGCGGCGGCTGTGGGCCCCGGCTCATTCACAGGGGTAAGAATCGGGGTTGCAACAGCAAAGGCTCTTGCTCAGGCGGCAGGGAAGCCCTGCATTGCAGTTTCCACTCTTGAAGCCCTTGCCCATGCATCCGGGTTCTTTGACGGAATCCTTGCACCTATTCTTGATGCAAGACGTGATCAGGTTTATAACGCTCTGTTCAGAGGCGGCAGGGGTCTTGAAAGACTTTGCAATGACCGTGCTCTTGCTTTGGATGAACTATTGACGGAATTGAAAGAATGTGGCGACAAGATTCTTTTTATGGGTGATGCAACCTTGGTGTTCAGAGAAAAGATTGAGGCGGCTTTGGGTGACAAGGCATATTTTGCACCAAAGGTAACAAATCTTAATCTTGCAGGCTCGGTTGCCGAAATCGGGCTGGAAAAACTGAAAGACGGACAGACTGTTGCCTATGGCGAACTTGTTCCGCAATATGTGCGGCTTTCGCAGGCTGAACGTGAAAAACTGGAAAAAGAAGGCTTGCTCACAAAAGAGAATTAAAAGTGGAGGTTGAAATGAGGGGTAATTTGTTTTTGCATACATATAAGAAAATATGCATCACACTCGCTTTGTTGATGATGTTTTTTGTTGTTTCGGGGAGTATGGCTGTTTTCGCAGAGCCTGCATCCTCAAAAGGTCCTGAAGGAGAACTAACAGCAGAGTCTGTTCTTTTGATTGATACAAAATCGGGGATTGTGCTTTTTGAAAAGAATCCCGACAAAAAGATGTATCCCGCCAGCACAACAAAGATTATGACTGCAATGGTTGTTCTGGAAGCGGTTGAAAAAGGTGAAGTTTCGTTTGATGATAAATTCACAATGACTCAGGAAATTTTCAACACCCTTGCCCTTGACGGAAGCAGCATTTATCTTGAAGTGGGAGAGTCCATGTCTGTTGACAATCTCCTGAAAGGATTGCTGATTGCATCGGGCAACGATGCGGCAGCGGTGCTTGCTGTTGGCGTTGCAGGTTCAATCGAAGCCTTTGTTGAAAGAATGAATAAAAAAGCCGGAGAGCTTGGACTTTCAAAGACTCATTTTGTGAATCCCCACGGACTCCATGATGCACAGCATTACACAACAGCCCGTGAACTTTCGGTTATGTCAAGAGAAGCAATGAAGAATCAAGCCTTTCGGGAAATTGTTGAGATTGCCCACATCAGGCTTGATGCAACAAACATGAAGGAAGAAAGATACTTCATCAACACAAACAATCTTGTTTCAAGAATGAGATACCCCCATTATTTTTATGAATATGCAACGGGAATCAAAACTGGCTCAACATCAGAAGCCGGCTCCTGCCTTGTTTCATCGGCTGAAAAGGACGGAATTTCGGTTATATGCGTTCTTTTGAACTCCGAGGACAATTCCACATCCCACAACGAATCAAAGGCAATTCTGGAGCACGGCCTTGAGAATTTTGCGCCTCGCAAGGTGGCAAAGCGTGACGATATATTCGGCGAAGTTACCGTTGATCAGGCGGCAGGGGATTCGGATTATATAACCCTTTCTGCTGAAAAAAATCTTGAAGTTCTGTTCCCCAAGGACGGCAATATTGAAGAGATTGAGCAGGTTGTTGAAATCCCCGACAGCGTGCGTGCACCAATTTCTTCAGGTCAGGCAATCGGTAAAGTCTCCTTTGTTTATAAGGGTCAGACAATGGGCTCGGTTAACCTGATTTCAACCATGGAGGTTGAAAGAAGTTTTTTTGGACCTGTTGAAAGCTTTTTTGAATGGCTGTGGTCTTTCACCATTGTGAAAATCATCATATGGCTCATTCTTACGGTTTTTGGCTTCTTTGTTGCTTTGCTTGCCATAGGCTTTGCAAGGGCTTTAAAAAAATCAAAGCGCAAACAGCGCAGAAGCAGCAGTTACCGTCCACCCCGATATTAAATTATGTAACAAATGTTAGCGGCTTTTGCCGATAATCAGTTTTCGCATCAGGTCAACAGGAATCACAAGCAAGGCAGGCAAAACTGCCGCAAGCCATTCCTTTGGCATTAATCCTGCTGTCCTCAGAACAGGCCCGCCGAAATAGGTCATGGCAATCTGAACTGCGCAAATCAAACCGATTATGAACAAAAATGGTTTGTTGAGTGAAATGTGGTCAAGCAAGTCAATTCCCTCGCATCTTGAATTGAAAGCGTTAAACACACCGGCAAACACAAAAAAGTTGAAATATCCCGTGTAAAAATATATATTATTTTCGCCTGCTCTGAATGCATAACGCATTTCATCCGACAGGAAAAACACAAGGCTCACTGCAAAGGTGAATACAGCGCCAACAACAATTGCGCTCCATGCACGCATATCAAGAATCTTTTCGTTTCGCTGTTTTGGCTTGTCAAACATATACTGTCCCAATGCAGGCTCGCCCCCAAAGGCAATTGCCGCAAGGGTATCCATAATCAGATTTATCCAGAGCATCTGCGTGATTCCCAGAGGTTTTTCAATTCCCATAAGTGGTCCAACCACCGAAACAAGCACAGCGGCAATGTTGATTGTCATCTGACAGACAACAAATTTTTTTATACTTTTATAAATGGTTCTGCCGTACAGAACCGCAGCCCGGATTGATGAAAAATTGTCGTCAAGGACAACAATATCCCCCGCCGCCTTTGCAACATCGGTTCCGCTTCCCATGGCAAAACCCACGTCGGCACGGCGCAAAGCCGCCAAATCATTAACTCCGTCTCCGGTCATTCCAACAACAAGACCTTTTTCCTGAGCAATCCTGACCAAACGGCTTTTGTCGGTTGGCAAGGCTCTTGCAATAACTCTTATGTCCGAAAGGATTTCACAAATTTCATCATCGCTCATTTTTTGCAAATCCTCCGAGGTCAGAACAACATTACGACTGCTGTCCATGATGCCAACTTCTTTGGCAATGGCAACGGCAGTTTCTTTTTTATCGCCCGTAATCATAACGGTCTGGATTCCTGCTCGTTTAACTTCTCTGACCGAAGCCACAACATCGGGTCGCACATCATCCCGAATCCCCACAAGCCCAACCAAGGTCATGCCGTCGGGGATTTTCCCGTCAGTAAAAGTCTTTGATGTTGCAAGGGCAATAACCCTGATGCAGCGTTTTGCCATTTCGTCAATTTTTCGATTAAGTTCCGCCGTTCCGGTCAGCGTTTTTTCACGTCCCTCACCGTCATAAAAGGAAGTACATTTTTTCAGAATTCTTTCGGGCGCACCTTTAATCAGCACCCCCGAAAACTCTCCCTCAACCTGCGTTTGCGAGAATTTTGCTTCGCTTGAAAACAGGTTTTCTCTGATTTTTCTGAGCTTTACATTGCAATCACCGTCACCGCAAAGAAAGTCAAGAAGTGCCTTTTCGGTGGCATTGCCGCCGATTATTTTTCCTTTGGACAGTTGTGCGCCGCTGTTGCCAATAATTGAATATTCAATCATTTTCCGCAACCCTGAAGGAATATTGCTCTTTTTTTCATATACGTTCCCTTGTCCGTCAAAAAAATTCAACACCTGAAGTTTTCCGCAGGTGATTGTTCCTGTTTTGTCCGAAAACAAAATATTGATGCTTCCTGCCGTTTCAATTCCGATGAGTTTTCTCACAAGGACGTTGTTTTTCATCATTTTTTTCATGTTGAGGGAGCATACAATTGCAATCATCAGAGGCAAACCTTCGGGCACCGAAACCACAATAACCGTAACGCCCATAATAACGGCATTGACAACATCGGCAAGAAATTGCGACTTGGAAAAAAAGTATTCCGCCACTTTGGCAAATTGCCAGCCGTTATCAACAAAAATCTGTTGAACAAGATAAACAAATGCAACAGTTGCCGCGCCCATATAACCGAACCGGCTTATTTTTTTTGCCAGTTCTGAAAGTTTAAGCTGCAAAGGGCTGAGGCGCTCTTCCCCCTCGTCCTCACGGCTGAGTTGTCCGTAAACTGTTTTGTCGCCTATCTGAGTCACTTTCATTATGCATTGACCCGAACAAACAACCGCACCTCTGAAAAGGCTGTTTTTGTCCCAAAAATCAATAAAACGGCTTCTGAATTCGGGCTTTCCTTTTGAAACACTTTTTTCAAGCTCCTTATTTTCGCCGTTGAGTGCCGATTGGTCAACCTTGATGCTCCCCCGAAAAACCTCACCGTCGGCAGGGATAATATCACCGGGTTGCAAAAGAACATAGTCACCTTTAACAATATCGTCAATACCGATTTCTGTCACGTTTCCGTCACGGTAAACCTTGCATCTGACTTTTGAGGCTTCCTTTTGAATAATCAAAAAGGCTTCTTCGTTTTTGTATTCCGAGAGGGCGCTGACCCATGTGGCAATCATAACCGAAATAAAAATTCCAAGACATTCAAACCAGTCAACCTTGCCCAAAAAGGTAAAAATCAAGTTGATTCCCAAGGCTATGAGCAAAATGGTTATAATGGGGTCGTCAAACTTTTCCCAATACTTTTTCCATAATGTTGACCGTTCCTTTTCACTCAAACGGTTTGTACCGTTTTGCTCCCGTGATTCCTGAACTTCGGTGATGCTCAATCCTTTTACACTTTCCACCAAACCACTCCTTGTCCTATGTTTTTTGTACATCATATTCGGACAAGTGGGATTTTATGCAAAAAACCTTCCCGACAAGGGGAAGGTTTTGTAAATGAAGAATCTTAATATTTATCAGAATCAATTATTTAAACTTTTTTATTGTGCTGATGTTTTCCCGAAGCATTTCAAGCTGTTTTGGGGTCATGTCGCGGATTTCGGATAAAATAATATTATATGCAGAATCAGAGGTGAAATCATAACCGTAAACAAGAGAATCTATGGAAATATCAAGGGCTTTGGCAATTGAAGAAATGGTTTCAAGCTTTATATTGTGATAACCCATTTCTATTCGTGAAATATACTTTTGACTGGTGCCGATAAGTTCTGATAATTCTTCTTGAGTCATTCGACGATCTGTTCTGTATTTCTGTATACGACTACCTATCGCTCTAAAATCTAATTCTGCGTTCATGTTAATACCTCTTTTATTCTTTTTTTACTATTATATAAAATAAGTATTGACACAAAAACTAAATAAATAGTATAATCAAGCTAAATAAATTATGTAAACGACATTTTTTTACATATTATGCATAGTAAAAATGTTAAAATTATTACATTGAAAGGGTATGATAAAAATGAAAAAGTTTTTGTTGATAATGTTGATTATGTTTATTCTTTGCGGATGTTCTGCGGAAAAATATGATGTTGAAGAAAATGCTGATGTTGCAGTTGCGGAAGTTTTTGAAGAAGATGAAGTTTTTGTTTCGGAGAATGACACTTTTGAAATTGAAGAAGTAACAAGTGGTGAGGCCTCAACAGAGCAGATAAATACGGTTGTAAGCACGGAAGAAGTTGTTGCAACCGAAGAAAAAGAAGTTGAGGAAGAAAAAATTTCTTATGATATAATAGGCAACAAGAATTCAAAAAAGTATCATTTACCCTCCTGCCACACTTTGCCTCACCCGAAAAATCAGGTGTTTTTTGAAAGCTCCGAAGAAGCCGCAAACAGCGGTTATAAGCCCTGCAAAAATTGCCGTCCGTGAAATGTAGAGAGCGTACAGAACCAAAAATAACAGCAAAAAAATTCTATTGCAAATGTTGGATATAAAAGATCTTCGCCTATGGCTCAGAATCACATCAAAGCGGTCATCCTGAGTGAAGCGAAGGATCTCTCCAAAGTGATTCACCTCAACATTTGATTAGGAAATTCGCAATTTCTTATTATATAAAAAAGCGCCTTTGGCGCTCGCCTGCGGCGGGCAGAAAAGGATACAGCTTTTTTCGCCCATGTGCGTTTCCGCCATCGGCGGAAAATTTCGCACGGACAATTTAATTTTTGTTTTTTGTATAATAGGAAATTCACAATTTCCTATTATACAAAAAAGCCGTTCCCAAAATCAGAGAACGGCTTTTAAAGACTTCAACCTCTTTTTACGCCTTTGATTCAAGAAAAGCATTAATCTTTTCAACAAGGGCATCTGCATCTGTACCGTGCACCATACAAGCCTGTTCTATACTCTCACCGCTTGCAGAAGGGCAACCAAGACAATGCATTCCAATTTCAAGGAAGAAAGGTGCAGTCTCGGGGTCAAGACGAAGAACATCAAGAATAATTGTATCCTTTGTAACCTTAGCCATTTTCACAACCTCACTTTCATTCAACGTTTATTTTATTCTACCACTAATAGTATAACCCATTTTTCAGGTATTTTCAAGTACTTTTGAAAAGAATCTTTGCTCAATCCGAAATAACTTTGATTCGTCAAAGCACCCGCAACGGCATTTAAAATTATTTTCCAAACTCAAAAAACTTCAGGCTGATTTTTTTATCAAAATTAACTAAAAATTCATTCTGCAACAATCAACTTTTTCAAACAACAAAAAATATTATTGTAAACCAAAAGCCATTTTTTTGTCAGTTTGGCAAAGCCCGATAAACATAGGCTTTCCCACAGTTTTTGCCCTATTTTTACCATTTTTTACCTGCATATATCCCCAAACCTGTGGATAACGTGGATAACTCTGTTAATAACTTATATACGTGGGTTTGGTGCTTGTCACCTATATTATGTAAACCAATTCCTGCCACATTTATGGTTTACATAATTTCAAAAAGTTTTTCTTGACACACAAATTTTCGCTTAAAAAATTTTACAGTTTTTTCCTGTTTTGTGCATAAAATTTATATATTATCAAACTTCTCCATTTTCTTTTTCACCCTTTGCAGAGCATTGTCAATTGACTTCTGAGGCTTGTCCAGAATTGCCGAAATTTCCTGATACGACTTTCCTTCAAGATACAGCGAAAGAACAGATTTTTCCAGCTGACTCAAAACTTCATCCATTTTAACGCTGAGAAATTCTGTGTTCTCTTTGGTAATAAAAAGATGTTCGGGGTCGGATTCCAAAACAGTGGGCAGAATTTCCTCCAAAATCCCTTCCGAATCGCCGTCATACATTGGATTGCTCAATGAAACATAAGTATTAAGGGGCATATGTTTTTGCCTTGTTGCCGTTTTAACTGCCGTAATCAGCTGACGCTTCACACACAGCTCCGCAAAGCCTCTGAAGGATGCCTGTCGCGCGCTATCAAAGTCACGGATAGCCTTAAAAAGACCAATCATACCCTCCTGAATAATATCCTCATTGTCTGCACCGGCAAGAAAATACATTCTTGACCTTGACCTCACAAGATTTTTATATCTGCCCAGGATACATTCTGCGGCATATTCATCACCCAACGCCGAAAGCTCCACCAGCTCCTCATCGGTCATTTTTTCATACCTTTCAAAAAGATCAGACATACTGCGCCCCCTTTCCGTGCTTATCAAAAGATTTATCTGCATATAAAACGCAGGGGCAGTCCTGTACGGACTCCCCTACGAAAAAACCAATTTAATTCTTATTATTTAACCAGTTCAAGAGTTTCTTTAGCGATCATAAGCTCTTCATTTGTGGGAACAACAAGAATCTTAACCTTTGAATCAGCCGCCGAAACATCCATCTGTGCACCACGAATTGCTTTTTCATTCTTCTCAGGATCAATCTTGATGCCAAAGGCTTCAAGATTAGCTGTGATAGCCGCACGCATAACGGGTGTGTTTTCACCGATACCTGCTGTGAAGATGATTGCATCAACTCCGCCCATCTTAACCATGTATGAACCGATGAACTTTCTTACACTTTCAACAAACATATCAAGGGCAAGAGCCGCTCTTTCGTTGCCCTCAGCCTGAGCCGCCTCAAGGTCACGGAAATCGGAGCTTACGCCCGAAATTCCCTGAACGCCCGACTGCTTGTTGAGCAAGGAATCCACTTCAGCAATTGTCTTGCCTTCAGCTTCAGCAATAAACTTCACGATTGCAGGGTCAATATCACCGCAACGTGTACCCATAACAACACCTGCAAGGGGAGTGAAGCCCATTGAAGTGTCAACAGACTTACCGCCATCAACAGCCGTGATACTTGAACCGTTGCCCATATGGCAGGTAATCATCTTCAGTTCTTCGGGAGCTTTGCCAAGCATCTTTGCAGCTTCCTGAGCAACATACTTGTGAGATGTACCGTGGAAACCGTATCTTCTGATTTTGTGCTTTTCATAAAGCTCATAAGGTACAGCATACATAAATGCTTCCTTTGTCATTGTCTGGTGGAAGGCTGTGTCAAACACACCAATCTGAGGAACACCGGGCATAGCCGCTTCACAAGCTGCAATACCGATGAGGTTTGCAGGGTTGTGAAGGGGAGCAAGGGGAACACAAGCCTCAAGAGCCTTCTTAACCTCGTCGTTGATAACAACAGAACCGCTGAAGGTTTCGCCGCCATGAACAACACGATGACCAACTGCTGCAATTTCGCTCATATCGGAAATAACGCCGTAGTTTGCGTCTGTAAGAGCATCAAGAACCATCTTGATTGCATCTGAGTGGTCTTTCATATCCTTTTCAATAACATTTTTCTCTCCGCCGTCGGGAGTGTGGTTGAGCTTTGAGCCTTCAATACCGATTCTCTCGCAAAGACCCTTCGCCATAACTCTTTCAGTCTCCATATCAATAAGCTGATATTTGAGTGATGAGCTTCCTGCATTGATAACAAGAATTTTCATTATTAATTACTTCCTTTCAATTTCTATTCACTTTTCACTATTCTCTTTTTTATCTTAGTTTTTCTGAGCCTGAACGCAGGTAATTGCAACAACGCCAACAATATCATCAGCACTGCAACCTCTTGACAGGTCATTGATTGGCATTGCAATACCCTGAGTTACAGGGCCGTATGCTTCAGCCTTTGCAAGTCTCTGAGCCAGCTTGTAGCCGATGTTACCTGCATCAAGGTCAGGGAACACAAGAACGTTTGCATGACCTGCAACAGAGCTGTCCGGAGCCTTTGATTCGCCGATTTCGGGAACAATTGCCGCATCAAGCTGAAGCTCGCCGTCAACCTTAAGGTTGGGGTTTTGTTCCTTGCAGATTCTTGTTGCTTCAACAACCTTTGTTACGTCGTCATGCTTTGCACTGCCCATTGATGAATGTGAGAGCATTGCAACAATAGCTTCTTCCTGAACAAGCAGTTCAAAGGATTCTGCCGAGCAAGCCGCAATTGCCGCAAGTTCTTCGGGATTGGGGTTCTGAACAAGACCGCTGTCACCAAAGATAAATGTTCCGTTTGCACCGTATTCGCAATCAGGAACAACAATAACAAAGAATGCAGAAACAAGCTTTGTTCCGGGCTTTGTCTTGATAATCTGAAGGCTGGGTCTCAATGTGTTTGCAGTTGAATGGCAAGCACCCGAAACAACACCATCAGCATCGCCCGCCTTAACCATAAGACAAGCATAATACATATAATCGCCAAGAGCTGTTGCCTTTGCTTCTTCGTATGTAAGTCCCTTTGACTTTCTGAGTTCAACAAAGAGATTCAGATATTCCTCTGTTTTTTCATATGTGAACGGGTCAATGATTGTTGCCCCTGTTATGTCATAACCCTTGCTGTACTTTTCAACCTCTTCGGGAGTACCAACAATAATAATGTTTGCAAAATCCTCCTTCAGAATTTTTTCTGCCGCCTCATAAATTCTGGCATCCATTGATTCGGGAAGAACAATTGTCTTTTTGTCTGTCTTCGCCCTTGCCTTTATTGTGTCCAAAAACTTACTCATATTCCGCCTCCGCAATATATTATATATGTAGTATTATTTTTTACCACCCCATATTATACACCAATATTCCAAGATATGCAAGGAAAAAACCAAAAATTTTAAAATTTTATAAAAAATACTTTATTTCCGCACAAAAATAGGGTATACTGTACCAAAGGAGTGAAGCAAATGAAAACTGCCGCAATAATATGTGAATATAACCCGTTCCACAAGGGTCACGCATATCAGATTGCACGCACACGTGAATTGTGCGGAGCTGACTTTGTTATTGCCATAATGAGCGGCAATTATGTCCAGAGGGGCGATGTTGCCATATTTTCAAAAGAGCTTCGGGCACAGGCGGCAATCGCCTGCGGTGCAGACCTGGTGATTGAACTCCCCACGGTTTATGCAATGCAATCGGCAGAATTTTTTGCAAAAGGCGGTGTTTCAATCGCCAACGCAACGGGGCTTGTGGATTTTCTTTCATTTGGAACAGAATGTGATGACATAAACAAAATTCAGAGTATTTCAAAGCTACTGGCACAGGAACCGGAGGAAATTTCCCACGCTGTGAAGCAAAACGCCGCAAAGGGCTTGTCATACCCTGCGGCAAGAGCCGAGGCTGTTGCTCAAATCCTCGGAAGGGATGCCTATGAAATAATTTCAACTCCAAACAATATCCTTGCTGTTGAATATTGCAAAGCCCTTTATTCATCAAAAAGCACAATAACCCCCATTGCCGTAAAACGCACAGGAGCAGACCACGATGCAAATGAGGCAAAAGACGGCTTTTCATCTGCCACAAATCTCCGCAAGCTCATTCTTTCAGGCCATACGGAAACGGCACTTTCATATATCCCTCAGGAATGTCATCATATTTTCAGAAACGCTGAAATACATTCCCTGAATACCATGGAAAAATCCATAATTGCCGAGCTTATAAAGATGCCCATCTCACAGCTTGCGCAAACTCCCGATGTGAGCGAAGGAATCGAAAACCGTATAAAATCTGCCGTCTTAGATGCAAAAAATCTCGAAGAACTGACAGACAACATAAAAACAAAAAGGTATACCCACAGCCGAATACGCCGAATCCTTCTTATGGCATATCTGGGAATTACCGAATCCGACCGTCAAGCGCCCGTTCCCTATCTGAAAATTCTTGCACACACCCAAAAGGGGCAGGAGTTGATTTCAAAAATGAAAAAGTCCGCCTCTCTCCCTATTGTTCGGAACACTTCTCAGATAAATAAGCTGAAAAGTCCCCAAATCAAAAGCTATTGGGAAAGGGAACGGATTTTTGATAAATTATATCAACTGTTCAGACTGTAACAAAAAGATTCTTCACTGCGTTCAGAATGACCCCAACTTTCGTTCTGCGGTGTCCTTGCCTTCCCTTGTCAGGGAAGGTGAGTCGAAGTCCCGGAAGGGTGGTCATTCTGAGCCTGCCGAAGAATCTGATTAATCTTTTTTCATATCATTGGTCAAACCCAAAACATAAACAACATCCTTTCCTTCCCTTGTCAGGGAAGGTGGGTCGAAGACCCGGAAGGGTAGTCATTCTGAGCCTGTCGAAGAATCTGATTAATCTTTTTTCATATCATCGGTCAGTCCAAGTATATAGTCCGTTGAGACATTATAAAACTGAGCAAGCGTTGTAAGCGCCGACGTCGGAATATCTCTGTATCCTTTTTCGTATAGCGAATACTGTTGTTGTGTTGTAAACAACAGTTTTGCAATCTCTTACTGTGTCAAATCTCTATCTTCTCTTAACTCTCTTAACCTTTTATAATATGTCATATTATCACCGTGTTAATCTCTTTTTGGATTGTCCGTAAGTCCAAGAATATAGTCCGTTGAAACATTATAAAATGTGGATAAAATTACAAGCAACTCAGCGGGCAAATCCCTGAGACCGCTTTCATACCTGTAATATTGAGGTTGGGTTGTGAAAATTATCTCCGCAATCTCCCTCTGACTATAATTGTTATCTTCTCTTAAATCTCTCAACCTTTTATAATACGCCATATTCTCACCATGCAAATTTTTTTCATATCATCAGTCAAACCCAAAACATCAACAACATCCTTTCCTTCCCTTGTCAGGGAAGGTGGGTCGAAGACCCGGAAGGGTGGTCATTCTGAGCCTGCCGAAGAATCTGATTAATCTTTTTTCATATCATTGGTCAATCCAAGTATATAGTCTGTCGAAACATTATAAAATTCCGAAAGAACAATCAGATGATGTATCGGTAATTCATTTATTCCATTTTCATAACGTGAATATACTTGTTGCGTTGTACCAAGAATATCTGCAATTTCTTTCTGCTTCATATCTCTGTCTTCACGTAAATCACGAAGTCTTTCGTAATATGCTTTCATTTATATCACCAAATAAACTCTATCATACACCTAAAAAGACGTGTTGACTTTACACCATAAATAGTGTATATTCTATATATAACCATTTATGGGAGGTGCTAATTATGAAAATAAAAACCGAACTTATAAAAGGATATATCGCAGATGCGGTATGCAGTCAGTTGACCGATTTTGAAATTGATGAAGATAAAGTTGCGGATTCACGGGCAACTTTGATTTTAGATGCGGTGAGAGAAATTCTGCTTCGTGAAGAACTTTCCGATTTCGAGATTGTTGACGAAATCGTGATGCTTTTCAACAGACTCAACATTGACTGCGGAAGCTGTCATGATTTTTAATTTTTAAAAAAAATTTTTCCATTGACTTTTGATTTTTCCTTTGATAAAATAAAACTGTTTGATTTTGAATAAAAAAATAGAAAAAGAAGGCAATGACAAAATGAATATATCAGAATACAAATTCAGAACCGAGCTTCACGCTCACACAAACCCCGCAAGCCCCTGCAGTAACTTCACACCCCAAGAAGTTATCCAAAGATATGCAGAAATCGGCTATGACAGCATTGTAATTTCAAATCACTTTTTTCCGGGAATGCGGTTTCTTGAAGACAAAGAAAAATGCGTATCGGAATACCTCAGGGACTACGAAGAATCGGTCAAATGGGGCAAAGAATACGGAATTAATGTAATTTTCGGCTGTGAATTACGCTTCACCGAGAATTACAATGACTATCTGATTTTTGGCATTGACCCTGACTTTGCAGATTTTGCCTATGACAGTATGTCAAAAGGTCTTGAAGCCTTTTCAAAAGCCTTCCGAAGCGAAAACACTCTGATTGTTCAGGCACATCCGTACCGTGACGGAATGACCGATATTTCACCGGAGCTTATTGACGGAATTGAAGTTTTCAATCTTCATCCGGGTCACAACTCCCGTGTGGCATTGGCGGCAAAGCACGCACAAAAGCATAATCTGCTTGTAACCTGCGGAACTGACTTCCATCACGAAGGTCATCAGGGAATGACCGCCCTGCTCACAAAAACAGAAATGAAAACCTCCCACGATATTCAAAAAGTGCTCCGGAACAAAGACTATCTGATTGAAATCGGCGGATGTACTGTCCTCCCTTATTCAAATTGCTAAAAGAAAAAGATTCTTCACCGACTCAGACAGTGCACCGTCATTCTGAGCATAGCGAAGAATCTTTCTTTTTTTACACAGAACCGCTTTACAGACTACTGAAAGTTTTCAGCCATTCACGTTTTATGTATTCATGACCCATGGCTGTGGGATGCACGCCGTCTCTGAGCCAGTATGATGCTTCTATTCCCTTTGACATTTCATCAAAACCTGCCTGCAATGGAATAAACGGCAGCCCAAACTTTTCGGCAATCTTCTTTGCCATTACAGCACGCTTTTCCACTTCAGCACGGAACTCGCCGTAATTCTCTTCAGTACCTGTTCCGTTAAGCACAAAAGGCTCAAGAATCATAATCTTCAGTTCAGGAAGAGCCTCCTTAATTTCCTCAATGAGCATTGAATAAACCTTGAAAAACTTATCCACATCAACACCGTTGGGATTTTCGCTATATTCATGCCATACGTCATTAACACCAATAAGAATACTCATCACATCAGGCTTGAGATTAATAATATCTGCCTTCATTCTTGCATAAACATCCACAATGCGGTTTCCGCCGATTCCTCTGTTGAAAAACTCATACTTACCGGGATTTTCAAATCCAAGAGAAGCCTTCACAAGCAAAGGGTATCCCGTACCAAAACCCTCATCATCAGTACGTGAACGTCCTGCATCGGTTATTGAATCACCCTGAAATAATATTTTCATTTATATCCCCCCAAATTTTTTATTGGCAAC
The DNA here is from genome assembly GCA_045647905.1 of Clostridia bacterium. Classification (GTDB taxonomy): domain Bacteria; phylum Bacillota; class Clostridia; order Monoglobales; family Monoglobaceae; genus SIG440. The sequence goes on along the minus strand of JAZRMZ010000193.1, from coordinate 708 downwards.
ATTATATATTAACAATTGTCAAAAGTCAACTATCTATCTCCATATTCCTTAAAACTCTTTTTTATATTAAAAAAAAGAAGAAACGCAGGCGCATTGCATCCTGCATTCCTTCTTTGTATATATAAATATTTTAGGGGGGGCACAATTATTGAGCTTTTATATATTCAAGTGGGTCTTTATATTCCCCGTTGCACTGCACTTCAAAATGCAAATGCTCCTCCATATCCGCTTCCATTGTTCCCGAAGCTCCAACACCGCCGATAACTTCGCCCTGCTTAACCGAAGCCCCGATTGTCACAACATCCGTGCTTTGAATATTTCCGTAAACCGACGAAACACCGTTCTGATGGTCAAGAACAAGAACAAGCCCCAAAAGCTCATCTTCAAACACCTTTGAAATAACGCCGTCAGCCGTGGCAAAAACGGGAGCTTCCGCTTTTGCGGTATAGTCAACACCGTTGTGGGTGCGCCAATCGTCCAGAGCATTGCAATAAACAAGCTCTTCAAGTGAACAATGGGCAATAATATCACCTTCACAGGGTTTCACCATGGAAAATGGCTTTTCTGTTTCAACCGAAGTCTCCACGGCAACAGGTTCTTCTTCAATTGTTACGGTATTTTCCTGCACAACAGGTTCAACCTGAATTTGCTCCTGCTTGGGTATTTGCACCGTTTCACTTTCAGCAACCATCCCTTTTTCCACAAGAT
>JAZRMZ010000192.1:0-2313 GCA_045647905.1 Clostridia bacterium | reverse complement strand
TCATTGTACCGCTGTAATTAGTCCAGTTGTATGTAAGCAAAGCAAATTCCACTTTTTGGGGTGTTCCTTTAATAATTGTGTCAACCCCGTCTATAACTGCCGTTTTGCTTCCATCAAAGCTAAACACCATATACCCTGTTTTTCCTGCCTGTGACGTTTCAGAGTTAAGTGCGTACCAACTTCCGCTATGCTCGTGATTTGTTCCACTTGTGGTTATATCCCCCTCTAAATCAAAGAACGGGTGATTTTTTGTGGTGTCTGTAACCGACATTTCCATACCTGCGGCTGACGCAACCGGCATCTGAATAACTGTCACAATCATAAACACAGCCAGCATAAGCGAAACAACCTTTGCTAATTTGTTTTTTACCATTTTTCTTTCCTCCATTTACATTAATTTTTATATCACAGAGCGTCATTCACTCAATGTCATTAAGTTAAGTAAAATGTCATTCTGAACATAGTGAAGAATCTTTCTCGCAGCTAAGATTCTTCGACTTCGCCTATGGCTTCGCTCAGAATGACACATAAGTCACGCTTCTTAACTTAATGATATTGGTCATTCACTCTGAGGATATATTATTGTGTTTTCCAAAGGATAAAACCCAAGGTCGCCCTGAAGAATAAACGTTACTGCATATTCACCGTTTGAGGTGTCTATATCAACTCTGTTTGCAAAGCTTCCACCTGTATTTGAATTGATATACTGTGTGTCAAGCACAGACCTTGATACTATTTTATCGTCCTTATATACAACCGTGAAAAGTGTTATGGGAAGAGTTTTAATACCCTCTTTGAAGTTAAATTTCAGGTCTGCACTTACCGTAAGTTCTCCATTGTTTACTACCTGCTCAACATTGGAAACAGTAACAGTTTCAGGCTGACTATAAGTTTTAAAGCCTGTTCCAATCAGGTTTTCGCCGTTAATATTCGCAGCATCGCCCGATATTTCAAGTACATATTCCTTATCAAATTCAAGAACCTTATCAATTGTAATAATTATTTCTCTTGCATTTGAAAATTCAATATCAGAGGCAACAAATTCGCCAACTGCGAAATTATCCGAAAAGATTCTGTTTTTATCGGCATCTGCAAACAACGCAAGGTAGATTCTGGTCTGTTCATTATAATGGTCTATCTCTGTCTTTCTGACATAAGTATCACCAACACCTGATTCGTATTCAACAGTAATCCGACCAATCATAAAATTGTTTTCACTTGATATGTTCTTTGCCTCAATTTTCAAATATTTTGTACCAATGGGTATGTCTGACACCGTTGTGGTTCCGTAGTTTACCCAGCTTTGTCCCGGCACTGCCGCACCATTCGTAGCACTGCTTGCATTTTTTTTGGTAAGAGCAGTGTATTCCTCACCGTCACAAGACGCCAGAACCGTTACATTCGAATTGCTATAGCTTGAAAAGCTGTAATAGTCATACGACAGGCTCTTTACAACTCCATCAAAAACATAAGTTGTGCCGCCTTGTGTTACTGAATTGATGCCATCAAACGCAATTTCCCACGAGGAAGTGCCTTCTTTACCTCTGTATAAAGTACCGTTCTCCAAAAAGTTTGAGTCGTTCTTAACTGTTCCTGTATTAACCTTGGTCAGATATGATGAATCACTCATATCATCCACAAACACAATACTTTTTTTACCTCCAACCGTTGTAAAAGTTCCTTCTTTCACCGTAAGTTCAACGTTGTCAGCAGTATAGACATCAGCACTGGCGGTCAATGTGTAACCTTTTTCCTTTTCCATATCCGAATCAAGGGTGATAACCGCTCTTTTACTCTGCTCATCATAGTCAACAGAAATAACTGTAATTTCGGTTCCGTCTTCCGATACTACCGTAAAATTTTGTGGTATCAATGACGGTTTATGCATGGCCTCATTGAATTCAACCTCAACAGTTCTGCCGGCCGGAACTGTATTTCTGTTCAAAACATCAAATTTTGAAAAAGGAAGCTTATATGTGATTGTAGGCATCGCAAAAGCTCGGCAATACCCCTTAACATCCGCAGCACCTATTCTTACATACTTTGGTTCAACAGTATTTCCGCTTCCGTCTGTAAATGTTTCAGGCAAAGTTATTGTATAATAGTTTCTGTTTGCACCTGACTTGGTAACACACTCTAACGAATTTAAGTCATCATATTTTGCTTTCAATGCAGAATCTGCATCTTCATATTTAATATATCCGCTTGTGCCGCCATTTTCTTTTATTGTATACCAATTCACCTTATCTGCGGACATTTCAAATTTCATTGTACCGCTGTAATTAGTCCAGTTGTATGTAAGCAAAGCAAATT
>JAZRMZ010000191.1:0-11510 GCA_045647905.1 Clostridia bacterium | reverse complement strand
AAATATTTATTTTTTCGTACTCTCGCAGTAAAGGCTAATTAATTCCTTGTTTATACCCTTCCGTCAAAACATTTGCATTGACACCTTTCCTGACAAGGTAAGTCAAGAACTGAACGCTTTAATTATAGTGATTTTTCTTGTCTCACCTTGTCAGAAGAGCTGGTGCAGCAAGGTATCCGAGGGGTAATAATTGTCTATAATGTCATTTAACCTGCCTTTACCACAAAGAATACAATTTAATTATTTTGCACTTTCAGCAAAATCAATTATGGGAACAAACCCGTCATTCATCAAAAAGGCTCTGAAATATTCTGCGCCCGGTGCTTCAAGCTGTTTTTCAACCACAGTTCCCACAGAATCAAGGTCAACCTCAAACATTTTGCAGTTCAAGGCTCTGCCCTTTTTGTCATATCCTGCAACAACAAGATTCAAGCCCTTGTCTGCTGCACCATTAATACCAAAAACGCTTGTTTTACCTTTTGAATCAACCGTGAGACTATACACTCTTTCTTCACCGCTCAGAGCTGTTTCAATTCTGAGCTTTGAAAGATATACCTGATCCTCACCCGTGAATTCATTCAGGTCAATTCTCATATACTTCATTCCGGCAGGAATATCCGAAAGATTAAGTCTGAAATGATGTCTGTTTCCGGAACCATACTGGCCGGGATAAACCTTGTCAGTAATTTCAGAGGATGCAGGCCAATCCGAAAGATAAGATACTCTTGTGTAATCAACGCCGTTTGCCGATACCGAAACCACGGGTCTGTATTTATCCTTGTACGTTCTGTAAACATATGCATCCAGAGTCACATTATCCAACTGATGTCCCTCAGGAACCTTATAATCAATAAATTTGTCCACAGTATGAGACGGATATGTTGTAACAAAGCCTGCAAAATCATTATCATACTTTGAAAGATTTGAGCCAACATCTATCTGATGGTTTAAATCATACGCCTTTTCAAAATCATTGAAGTCTTCAACAATTGTCATTCCGTCATTATATGCAGATGTTGGGATGTAATAGAAATAATCAAGAATTTCTTCATCGCCCGCATTCAGCTTTATTATATATCTTGATGTGTCAACCGTATCATCAGGATTATAACCGCTGAGGGGGAAGGTGAATGAACACTCATTGTCCGTAACGGTGCTTTGCTGACCGATTTGCAAAGCAGGCTCGCCATAGAGCTTTTCAGTTCCCGACGAGGTTGTGTTATAAAGTGTTGCCGTAAATTCCTTTTCAACGCCCTCTGCATCCACAATAATTCGCACCGTGCCATCAGCTTCATCAACCTTGTAATTTATTCTTCTGTATTTTGGGCGTCTGTCTTCGGGCTGCCATCTTGGGAGCTTTCCTTCAAAGTCCATAGCTCCAAAATATCCTGCCTTTTCATTTCCCTCTGCATCAAACATAAGCGGTGCTCTACCATAGGTATAGTCATTCATACTTTCACATACGCCCCAAACTCCAACGCAGGGGATGGTATCCGAATACTTTCTGAACAAATCAAACAATGATGCGTATTTTATTCCCTGAATGGCAGCCACTTCATCACGCATATAATCGGGATAGTTGTATGCACTTATAGTTGCCTGCAAGCCGTTGCCATCCGAGTAAGTTGTGCCAACCAAGGTGTTGTAGGTTCTCATCTTCAGGTCAAGCTCTGTGATATAAAAATCACACAATCCCGAAAATCTTTGGAGCACAGCTTCAATATCTGCAAGGCTGGTGTCAACACCATAATGCATCTGTCCACCAATATCAGCGGGAATTCCCTGGTCACGCATTTCCTTGATTTTGTTATAAAGAACGTTTTCCTTATCCTCATCCCAAGTAAAGGCATTGTCATTAAGGATAAGCACAGCATCCGGGTCAGCCTCATGTGCCCAACGGAAGCAGTCATTTATCCAGCTGTCATCATCCGTTCCAAGAAGTCTCCAGAACCTTGTGTATGTACGCCATGCACCACGCTCGCAATATGGCTCATTCAACACATCATAAGCATAAATTCTGCCCTTGTATTTGGTCATTATTGTTTTGATGTGTTTTTCAAGTCTTTTGAGAGTAAGCTCTCTTGCACCCGGAACAGGATTGCCGTTTGCGTCAAAGAGCGAATTGCCGTTTTCATCCTCAAAGAACCAACTATTTGTTGTATTTCCGTTACTTGAATATGCGTCAAAGAAGTCAGGACAAACCAGAGTATGGGCACGAACCTTCATATTGTGTTCTTCCGCAAAGCTGAGAACTGCATCAATGGTGCTCCAGTCCCAGTCATCCTCGCCTTCACCATAGTGAATCCATGACTTTGCACCGTTCTCTGTAACCATAACATTCGCCTGGCTTGAAACTAGTGCACCCCATCTGTCCAGGTATCTTCCTTCTACTGCCATGCAAATATCAAAATACTCACTGTACTCTTCAAACATTGAACGCTCATAGGAATTGTCATTTCTGACGCTCAAATCAACCCGATTTATATACATATCCGTAAGTCTTGACACAGCATCGGTATCAAGCCAGATTTTAATGTACTTTACATCCGTTGGCATCTGCCTTGTAAGAGACCATCGGCTGTAATAGGAAGATGTTCCATCCGGCTTATACACAGTTCCGCAGTTTTTCCATCCCTCACAGGTATATGCCTTGCCATCCATAATGGGTGAAACATTTGTATACGTCACATTATCCTTGGAATATGCAACAACAGGAAACTCAATTTGATTTTGTCTCACATACTCAACTGTTATTTCCGAGAACTCTTTGCTATCTGCCGCCTTGTAAACAACCTCAGCTCCTTTGCCAAGCTGTGTTACGGCAAAAACGCTTGAATCATCCAAGCCTCTTGCAAGAATCATCGAAGGTTCAGCCACATTTATATTAGTTGACGAATATATATCCCCAAAATCTTCACAGAAATCACTCAACTGTTGGGCAATTCCTGAATAATTTTCAACAGAAAGCTCTATTTTGCTCAAAAGCAGGTCATCTTGTGATGAAACTGAGTTCTTTTGGGTCCATACCTTCAAAAACCTCACGTTTTCGGGCAAATCCATTTCAAACACAAACTTTTCATAACCCGATACCAGAGCCCCTGCATATCCCCAATCATAGTTTTCCTCATAATCAGCGACTGCCATTGGGATATTGACATTTGTATAACTTTTTCCATCCATTGAATATGTAACAACGGGGAATTTGATTTTGTCACGTTTTGCAATTTCCAGTTCAAACCTCGAAAACTGCTTTCCCGGTTCCACCTTGTATTCAATTTCAGCAGTTTCTGAAATGTCATCTATGCCAAATACACTTGTATCACCAAGCACCTCTGCAGTCTTTGGCATAAAGTTTGAAGCAAATGAGCCCTTTGAAGTGTCATCAAATTCATCTGTTACACTTTCAGAAATTTCCTCACCCGATTCAACAAAAAGCTTTGCCTTTCTGAAATAGAACGGACCGGACGAAGCATTTTCAACCGTTTCAACCTTGAAAAATTTTGTGCCTTTTGGCAACTCTTTGGTGGTTGAATAACAGGTCTGCCAGAGATTGCCGTCGTTTCCGAGAAATTTTCTTGTCCAGTCTTGTTTTACAACATCATCTTCATCCTTTATTTCCATCATTCTTGTTGTCAGATCATAATATGTCACGCCATCATAAGAATAAGACAAAACAGGGTAAATCATTGAACGGTTTCTTGAAAACTCAAAATAAACCTTTTTCAGTTCACCGTCATCATTCACGGTGTAGACAACCTCAGAAGCCTTTGAAACATCTTCAACCGTCCACAATGTATTGTCACCGTATGCCGCATTTTCAAGAATCGGAGCACCTGTTACACGGCTCAGATTATTGCTTTTATAAACATTTTTAAATTCGTCAAAGTCTTCCGTCAAAGTGGATGTCAATTTGTTGAACACCGCCAAACCAAAGACAATTCCCCTCAGGTAGAGAGGACGTGCCGAAGACCCTGCCTGAATTTCGACCTTGATATACTTTGCACCTTCAGGAAGCTGCTTTGATGTTGAATAAACATTTTGTGCACCATTCTCCTTGCTTGCAACCGCGAGCTTTGTCCAGTCTGCCGCAACAGTCGCACTATCTCCTGCAGCAGTGGACATTCTTGATGTCAAATCAGTATAGTTCACACCATCGGACGAATAAGAAAGAACCGGATATTTTATGTTGACCATTCTCGAAAATTCAAATTCAACATTTGAAAAAAACATTCCGTCCTTTGCTTTGTAAACAACCTCTGCCTTTTCTGAAGTATTTGTAACCGTCCACAAATCATCGTCATTATAAATAGCGTTGGTCAACAACGAATTGTTCTTAACCTGACTTATGTTTTCAGAAGAATACACATTGTCAAAGTTTGCAAAATCATCCGCAAAACGGCTTCCGCTCACAGCTCGTTCTTCTCCCGAAAAAACTGCTTTTCTGAAAAAGGTTCTGTCACTGCTCAGAGAGCCGGCCTGCACTTCAAACTTGATGTATCTTGCAGAAGCCGGAACAGCCTTTTCGGTTGAATACACAGTCTGCCAGCCATTTTCCTCATTGGCAAGCCACATTCTCGTCCAGTCAGCAAGAACAACCTCATCCTCTCCTCGTTGAATATCCATTCTTGTGGTGAGGTCGGTGTATGAAACACCGTCCTCAGACCATGCAATAATGGGATACATCATACTCTTGTCCCGCGAAAATTCAAAGTACACACTGTTCAGCCTTGTGTTTGCAGGAAGCTTGTATACTACTTCTGCCGCATTTTTCCCGTTTCCCAACTGCCATAATGTATCGTCATTATAAAGTTCATTTGTGAGCAAAGCATTATCGGTTACGTATCTCAGATTTGTGATTGAATATGCGTTTGAAAAGTCGCCAAAATTTTCAACAAATATTCCGTTATTCAACGTAATTTCTGCATTTTCAGCAGAAGCTACGATACTCACCATAGACAAAACCATACAAAAGCACAGAAATGCAGATAAAAAACGTTTTATCATTTAACCACAACCTTTTACATTTATTTAATAATAAGTATCGTCTGAATACTTAGATAAAGGCCACGCACAACCACTTTTGATGCCGCATTGCCATCCTTCCTATATGTCCGCACATCGTTCAAAGAGCCTACGCTAACAGGATTTTTCTTATTATTTCTGTCAAAGATATAAACCTTCGCTTCATCCACTCTGAATGAACGCATATCAGCCACATCCTCTACCGTTTCAACCGTTGTGGTAGGAGCAAGAGTAATGGCATTTTCATACAGATGATAAGGATATGCCATTGTCATATAGTCACCTGCATCAGGCTTTTTGCCATTGCTTACATCCGCCACTCCATCATTATTGGCATCAAATGCCATGCAGTTCTCCGGGCCGTAATAAATCATCTTAACAACAAATATTTCATCTCTGTTATTGAGCGAGAATCTTATCAAGTCACCCTGTTGCAGCTTTCTTTCAAGTCCAAGGTCGGGACTCAGTTTGTGTGTAACATAATTTCCGAGATGATAGCCGCTGATGGTTTCAAAGATTTCGCCCTCGTCATTGCACATATAACCTGTTTCATCGATAACCATTTCATAAGCCTCGCCCACCAGCTCTCTTTCAGAGGTATCCTGATATACAAGCATAACATCGGCAACGATTTTGTCTTTAACAAAGTTTAATGCAGAAACATCTTTATACATATTGTCTGAAAAATAGCCACCTGAAACCAACTGGAAGTTGTCGTCAAGCTTTCCACCTAAGGGAGTGTTTACAATAAACACCAAGGAATTTCCGTCAAGCACTACCTTTCCGTCAAAGCTCATGCCTCTTTTTTTGTAGAACACGTTCTTACCTTCCTCATAAGGCAAGGTGATTTTCAAGGAATTTTCATCCTCATATTTTTCGTTCATCACAGTAGTATCCAACTCGCAAATGTTACCCGCATCATCAGTTTTATATCTTACCACCTGTGCAAGGGGCAATTCATTGGTGAGCGCCGGATTTTCCTTTGCCGCACCAAGTCGCAAATGATTAATAATTGCATCAGCTTCCTTGCTGAACACACCGGCATCTGTACGGAATGTCTGGCCGTCAATCTTCACCTTGGCAGCAAGCTCAAAGACCTGAGACTGGCTGAAAATTGTATATATATTCACCTTGAACTTTCCGTCTGCACCTCTTTCTTTTCCCGCTGAAAGAAGCAGACCCGTCATCATTGAATCAGACATTGAATCAAAGTACGCAATTTTACCCATTCTGTCTCTTAAAAATCTTCCGTAATCCCCTGCAACAGGCATTTTTACCTGCATTTCAGATAAATCATCACAGAAGAAGTATTCCGCACCGCCGATTACCAGTCTATCTTCATATGCTTTTTCAACTGCACCAAGTATCAAGTCCTGACCAACATACACGTTTCCGCCCTTTGAATTCTCTTCAACCGATACCAGGCTGCCAACGGGCAAATCTTCAAAGCTTATTGCACCGCCATCTTTATTAAAGAAGTGCCAATTGTCCATATTGTCTATCACAAGGTCACGTCTTCTCAGGCTTCCGTCATAAATCTTATCATCAACCACACTGATTGATTCAATCTTAATGTTGTAATAATTGCGTACAATTACCACATCATAAACCTTGTCGCCATCATTTTCAATGAGAACAACATTGCCGTTTTCAGGTTCCAGACTGCTCATATCAAAGGCAGGGTCATCTATTGCTGTTCCGTTGTAAATGATTGCAGCAGCATCAGAAATCCTTGCAGTTTTTGCCTTGTTTGAATCGCCGTAATAGGTAAACACTCCGTCAGCATATTCAACATCATCACTTGTAAGTTCAAGAACACTACATTTATCCGAAACACCGATATAGATAATTTCCTTAGCTAAAGCTGAGTCACGGTCCGCTTTGTAATACACATCAACCTTTTTACCCAATAAATCAGAAGCAAGCTTGTTGCCACGGAAAATAATACCATTTACCTTTATCTCGTTTTTACCGAGGGATGATTCGCCGTAAAGTTCTGTTTCTTCTGTTGCTTCAACGATTCCGGTTACTTCCTTCACCTTCAGAACTTCAGTCATATAAGTTCTTTCAGGCTCAGTTTCATATGTAACCGAGTCACCGATTCCCGCAACAATCGGATATTCCACAAACAAAGCATTATAAAGCATTTTTGCGATGCTCATGCCGTTCATATTATCCACCGAAACACCGTCCAAAAGACCAATCTTGTTTGCCGTGTTCAAATATCCCGATACATAACCGCCGTTCAACTCTGCAAGCCATTTATAGCCCACAATTTCAACAAGAATTTTCGTCAATTCCTCATACGAAACAGCTCTGTCAGGTGCAAAGGTATAATCGCCATTGCCCTTCATAAGGCCAATATTCACGGCAGCATATATAGCCTTGCTCTTTGGATGTGAATCTTCAACATCAATAAAATACATTTTTTCTTTGGAATCTATGTCGTCATATAATGCTGACAACTTCACTGCAATTTCAGCAAATTCACCTCTGGTCAACTGGGTTCTGCTCAGAAATACTTCAGGTTTTTCTGTTATTATGCCCAAGCCCTGAAGAAGAGCAGCTTTTGTTACATCCTTCTGTTCAAATTCAATCTCTGTGTCTGTTGCGAAAATATTCATTGTGCTTAACATAAAGAATACCATCAACAAACACACCGTTTTAAAAAACATTGCTTTTTTCTTAAACATTCTGCCGCCTCCTTATCATTTCGCTATTTTCTGCATCACCATGTAGATAACCTTTGCAGCCTCTGCTCTTGTTGCAGATGCCTTGGGCTCAAACATTCCATTTCCTTTTCCGTTTATGATACCCATATTGCTGAGAGCCGCAACAGCCTCTGTTGCGTATTCCGAAATGCTTTCCTTATCCACGAAATTAAGTCCTGCATTTTGTGCAGCTTCTGCATTAAACGCAGTTCTGTACAAAATTGTTGCCATTTCTTCTCTGGTTATTTCAAAGCCTGTTCCGAAGAACAAATCGTTTACACCATTTATTATTTCTGAAGAATATGCCTTTGAAACGTAAGGATAAAACCAATCAGTCTCCAAAACGTCAGCAAAAACCATTTCCTTTAGTGTTTCAGGTTCAATCTCCAAAGCAACCACAACCATCTTGACAAATTCTTCTCTTGTCACCGTTGCTTCAGGTTCAAAATACATTTTTGAACGTCCTGAAATAACACCTGCATCTTCAAGAGCAATAATGCTCTCCTGAGCCCATTCCACATTTTCGATGTCCACAAAAGGCAACTTTCCTGCCTTATTGTCAACCGCATTAACTTCCTTTATGATGGCAGATGAAACATTAACTCTGCTTCCGCCGCCACCGCCGCCTCCGCTTCCCGAGCCGGAACCTGACGAGGTTTTGGAATCTTCTGCTATATCCTCAATGATGTTCAAAAACGCCTTTGCAGCATCATCAAGCTTTTTAAGCTTGTTGTTCTTGATATATTTCTGCAATTCAACTTCTGCTTTTGCTTTTTGTGTTTTGCTGAGTGATTCATATTCCTTTGAATAATCTGTTGCAAACAATTCACTGAAATCATTCATTATGTCTCTTACAACAACATAATTATCCGCATCAACAAGTGCATTATTCAACACCGCAAGACCAAATGCAGCCTCAAACTCTTTTCTGTCATCATAATCTTTTCCTGACACATCCTCTGCACTCTGCTGAGCAACAGCCTCATTCACTTTTTTCAAAGCTCTGAATATAGGTGCATCAACATTTCCTCCGCTCAGAACGTCCATTGCCTGCTCATCAGTCAAAGCAGCAAACACAAGAGCTTCCAGCTTGTCATCTTCTGTCATATCAAGAAGTACCATTTCTTCAATTGCGTACTTTATGCTCTTTACATCATCGTCAATATTGCCCATAGATGAACCGTCAATCAATGAGCAAATATCCGTTGCCGAAACATTGCCAAGGTAAGTCTTTCTTACACCAACCAAACGCAACGCATCTTCGGTAAAATATTTCGCCAGTTCATCACCGTTTCCGCTTTCAAGAGCATCGGCAATGTCGCTGCACAATGTTGTCACGTCATCGCCAATGTAATACTGAATTTCCAACGATTCCGAATCCTCCATTGCCGCACTTCTTATAACCGCTGTGTAAACACCGGTTTCGGGATTTCTTATCCGAAACTTTACAGAAAACTCACCCATGCCGTTTTTTTCGGAAAGCTCGGCTCTTTTAAAGCCATTTATTGCAACATCTGCTTCATTTGAATCTGCATTTTCTGCCGAATAGCCCGGATTCAAAAGGCTGACCGTTACCCAGTCATTAACTCCATCAAAGGGTAGTGTGCCGTAAACTATAACATCGTTTTTTTCAATATCCGCAACATAGTAATCTACGCCGAACTCAGATGCAAATACTCCTGCAGAACAAGCAAGAATAAAAATACACACAGCAAAAATTACTTTTTTTATCATATATTTCATTCCTTTCCCAAACTGTTTTCGAAGCCTTTACTTTGAATATATTGAAGCGTTTCCGATGGCAATGCCACCTTTTATGTCGCTGATTATATTCACTTCCGCAGACAGTTTACCTTCAGCCTCAACAGGCCCTGCTTCCACAAACAATTCTGTTTTTTTGCCCGCTTTTGCATCCACCGATTGAGAAACAACTTGCTTCACAACTTCACCATCATACACAACCATTATTGCTGTTACCGGAACATCTTCGCCTGCCTGAGAATTTACATACAATTTTGCCGAAATTGCATTGCTGTCATCTGCCGCAAAAATTGTTTTACCATCCGTGCTGAGCCATGAATAGCCAATTGCTGTTTCCTGTTCAATATCAATGGCTGTATACAAAACTGATGCAGAGTTTTTCAGTTCAATACTTTTTGTATTTTCAGGAAGTTCAACCGACAACAAACCTGAACTCAGCTCTCCGTTTTCAGCCACAGAGAAAGGAATTGTTTTTCCGTTTACATCAAACGCATCCAAATTCAACGCATCTGCATCACCTTCAAACGTCACAGAGATATGCTTCATTCTTTTTCCGTTAACCGCCTTGTAGCCAAGCTTTCCACCGGATTCTGCCGAAAATCCTCTGTTCGACAACGTGATTTCCTCGTTCGCACTTGTGAAATCAAATGATTCAAAGCTTTCGGAAAATTCATCAGAAGATACCACACCGGCTTTGTCAACACCTATAATCGTATTTCTCAAAAAGAATTTATCCGCTCTGGCAACAGCACCGCCAACAAGGGCAATTTTCACAAACTGTGTTCCCTCGGGAAGTGACTGCTTGAATCTGTACTTGAGACGATATTCATAACCTGCACTGCCGGTATATGTCCAAAATGCACCGTATGCTGCATCATCCAATGCTACTGTTGGCATAAGCTGATTTATGTTTATGTATGTCTTTCCATCAAAAGAATAAGAAATTATGGGGAATTTAATACCATCCCATCTTGTTATACCAACTTCAATTTCAGTCAGAGCCTTTCCGCTTTTCGCCTTGTAAATAACTTCTGCAGGCTTTGACACATCCTCAAGCTGAAGTGAAGTTACATCATAGAAATTGAGGGCTTCCAAGTCTTCAACAACTGACTGCACAAAATTCTTGCTGCTGTAAATATAATCCATATTTTCATATTCATTTGTTAAGCTCTCACCTATTTCCTGAACAGGTACAACCTCAAGAGAACAGTTTCTCAGATACATAGGACGTGCGCTCGAATTTGGCTGTATTTCTATCTTCACAAACTTAACACCGGAAACTGACTTTTCTGCCGCATAAATATTCTGAGCACCATTTTCCCTGCTTGCTGCCATGATTTTTGTCCAATTCTTTAAAACAGCAGTCGTTTCTCCACCGACAGTTGACATTCTGTTTGTAATGTCGGTATATTCATTTCCGTCTGATGAAACAGAAATAACAGGGTACTTTACATCAACCATTCTGGAAAATTCAAAACGAATCTTTGATATATGAGCAGTGTCGTCCACAGCATACACAATCTCTGCTGATTGGCTCACATCACCAACAGTCCATAGTGTTCCGTCATTATACACCTCATTGGTCAGAATTGAACCGCTTGTCACCTGAGAAATATTGCTGTATGAATAGACCTTACTGAAATCTTCAAAATCATCCGTACAGTTTTCACCAATTAGATTTCCTGGTGTGTCTGCCTGCAACTCATATGCCTCCACAGCACCGTTTTCCTGTTCAAAAAGTTCTGCAACAGCTAAATCAGAATCCTCTTCTTCTGCCTCAGTTGACTCATCATTTTCTTCTGTTGAAATCTCTTCAACCTCTTCCTCCACTGAAATTTCTTCGGCGTCTTCCTCCATTGAAACTTCCTCAATGTTTTCCTCCATTGAAGGCACTTCAACATATTCTTCTGCCGAAATTTCATTGCCAAAACATATCAGATTTTGCGACAAAATCAATCCGCAAACAATCAAATATATAATCAATTTACTGATTTTATTTTTCATAATATACCTCCA
>JAZRMZ010000190.1:0-2119 GCA_045647905.1 Clostridia bacterium | reverse complement strand
AAAAATTATAACTTTTTTCATAGACAAACCACCATGAATTGTTGTATTATATAATAGTATAAGTATTATATCAAATAATCTTTAAAAAATAAAGAGTGTAGCAAAATTTTATGTTTTGCAGACGGGAGCGAAGTTATGATTTTTGTAACAGGCGATATGCACGGCGACGCAAAAATTTTCAAACAGCCAACATTCAAAAACATCAAGAAAGATGACACCCTTATTATCTGCGGTGACTTTGGTTTTATCTGGAACGGAGACAAAAGCGAACGACTGATTCTGGACAAACTTTCAAAAAAGCCATACACCATTTGTTTTGTTGACGGCACTCATGAAAATTTTGATTTGCTTGCCAAATATCCTTTGGTGGATTTTGCCGGTGGCAAGGCCCATAAAATCAGAGAAAATATATATCATCTTCTTCGCGGATTTGTTTTTGAAATTGAAGGCGAAAAAATCTTTGCAATGGGCGGTGGCGAAAGCCCCGATATCGACATAAGATTTGAAAACAACACCTGGTCCAAGGCTGAAATTCCTTCTGCGGAAGAAATGAAAAACGGTGTTAACAACCTTGAAAAAGAAAAGTTTGAGGTTGACTTTATAATCACTCACGAACCCCCGCAGAAAATCAAAGCTTTTCTTAACCTGAAAGACAAAGAAAATGTTCGTTTCACAGGTCTCAACTCTTATTTTGAAGAAATTAACAGCTCCTGCAAATTTACACGTTGGTACTTTGGCAGCATCCATGAAGATAAATTTGTTTCCCCTTCTCACATTGCTGTTTATAAAAACCTTATTAAAATTCAATCGGGAGAGATTGTAAAATGAACAAAATTTTGATTTCGCCCTCTATTCTCGCCTGCGATTTTTCAAAAGCGGGGGACGAGATTTCTAAAATTGACCGTTGCGGAGCAGACTGGATTCACATTGATGTTATGGACGGTCACTTTGTTCCCAACATCACCTTCGGTGCCCCTGTTATGCAAACCTTTCGTCGACATTCAGACAAATTTTTTGACGTTCATCTGATGATAAGTGATCCGCTTTTTTATGTTAAAAGCTTTGCTCAGGCAGGTGCAGACGGAATAACTTTTCACATTGAAAGCGACAGCGACATTGACGCTACTATAGACGAAATAAAAAAATACGGCAAGTCTCCCGCTCTCAGTATTAAACCCGGAACCCCTGCTGAAGCCGTTTTTCCGTACCTTGATAAAATCGATATGGTTTTGGTTATGACTGTTGAGCCGGGATTTGGCGGTCAGAGCTTTATGGATGATATGCTTCCGAAAATCCGAGCCATCCGTCAGGAATGCAACAACAGAAATATCCCGATGCATATTCAGGTTGATGGCGGAATCACAGAAAAAACCGCCCCCTTGGTTAAAGAGGCGGGTGCTGATGTGCTTGTTGCCGGCAGTGCTGTTTTTGGCGCTGAGGACACGGTTGCTGCAATTGAAAGCATTCGCAACACTTAAATTCGCCCTGCGCTCTGCCAATGCTCCAAGGTGTGGCTGAGTTCAACCAGATTTCGCTCAATAGGTATTCCGTACTCTTCAAGAAGCTTTTTCTGTTGACAACCCGGTTCATTTTTGAGCACAATCCGAAAACGCTGACCACTTTTAAAAAGTCGGTTTTGTGTTTTGAACAATTCTGACCCTTTGTTGGATAACATATCCAGCAAATCATCTTGAGAAAGAAATTCATATATTACACTGTCAGTTGTTTTTGTCAGCTTCAAAGTCTGACGAATGTCACTGCAGCGACGTTTTTCTCCCACAGTGAACCTCAACACACATCCGCCGCATGAATCAGCAGTTGCCTCAATCAAAAGATTGCCCGCAGGGTCAACATCTTTGCCCAGATCATCGCGGACTTTTTGAAGTATTGTCCATATAACCCGTCTTGTTTCAATTTTGGAATAATCAAGTTCCTCATATGTAATATCCAGGCCCACCAAAACATTTCTGGAAAGTTCCACAACAAACTTATTTTTCCCCATCAAGCGAATATTCACGATAATTCACCCTTTGTGTAAATTATAAGCCATTATTAAATCTGTTTTCAATGAATAAAATATGGAAAGAGGTGAGCAGATGCCAAACCCCGGCAAACGAAG
>JAZRMZ010000189.1:0-6883 GCA_045647905.1 Clostridia bacterium | reverse complement strand
GTGTAATAAGGATTTGGAGCGATTGTACCCATACCGCCGGTGTTGAGACCCTTATCTCCGTCAAGAGCACGCTTGTGGTCCATTGACGAAACCATGGGAACAACCACATTTCCGTCCGTAAAGCTGAGAACCGAAACTTCGGGGCCTGTGAGGAATTCCTCAACAACAACATTATTTCCGCTGTCGCCAAAGATTTTGTCCTCCATCATTGACTTCACGGCATCCATTGCATCTTCTCTTGTTTCCGCAATGA
This sequence comes from Clostridia bacterium, assembly GCA_045647905.1. GTDB lineage: Bacteria > Bacillota > Clostridia > Monoglobales > Monoglobaceae > SIG440. Next base: position 6,630 of record JAZRMZ010000189.1, on the reverse strand, counting down.
TAACACCCTTGCCGAGGGCAAGACCGTCAGCCTTGATAACAGTTGGAATCGGAGCAGTTTCAAGATACTTGAGAGCCGCATCCATATCGCTGAACACTTCATATTCCGCTGTGGGAATACCGTATTTCTTCATAAGATTCTTTGAGAAAACCTTGCTGCCTTCGATTATAGCGGCATTTGCCTTTGGTCCAAAGCAGGGAATTCCCTTTGCGTTGAGAGCATCAACTGCACCCAAAACCAACGGGTCATCAGGTGCAACAACGGCAAATTCAATGCCGTTTTCAACTGCAAACTCAACAATTTTGTCAATATCCTTTGCCCCAATGTCAACACATTCCGCATCAGCGGCAATACCGCCGTTGCCGGGAAGTGCATAAATTTTCGAAACCTTGGGGCTTTTTTTCAGTGATTTTATGATGGCGTGTTCACGTCCGCCGCCACCGACTACCATAATTTTCATATTTTAGAGGTTCAAACCTTTCTATCTAAATTCTGTTTTAAGGGCTGTAAAAAATAGTGCAGAACGGTCAAACTGAACCTGAAGCTGTGCTGTGTGCACCGCGAACGGTGAAGTTTGACCGTAGCCCGATTGTTTTTTTCGGGCGGTCGGTGCTGTTTTTTTACAGTCCGTACTTTTTAATGATGGAACAATCTCATTTTTGTGAATGCCATAACCATTCCATGATTGTTGCACGCTTCAATTACATTATCATCACGAATTGAGCCGCCGGGTTCTGCAATGTAAGTTACGCCGCTCTTTGCCGCACGCTCGATGTTGTCGCCAAAGGGGAAGAACGCATCACTGCCAAGAGCAACGCCCTTGATGCCTGCAAGATAAGCCTTCTTTTCTTCTCTTGTGAGAGGTTCGGGCTTGTGTGTAAAGAGCTTTTCCCACTTGCCGTCTGCAAGAACGTCTTCATCGTCGTCGGAGATATAAACGTCAATTGTGTTGTCACGGTCGGGTCTGCCGATTGTGTCAAGGAATGGCAGGTTGAGAACCTTTTCGTGCTGACGGAGATGCCAGATGTCTGCTTTGTTGCCCGCAAGTCTTGTGCAGTGGATTCTTGACTGCTGACCTGCACCAACACCGATTGCCTGACCATCCTTTGCAAAGCATACCGAATTGCTCTGTGTATATTTGAGAGTAATCAAAGCAATAATCAGGTCACGTTTTGCGCTGTCGGGCATTTCCTTGTTTTCCGTCACAATTTCAGAAAGGAGCTCTTCGTCAATTTTGAAGTTATTTCTTCCCTGTTCAAAGGAAATACCGTAAACCATCTTGATTTCCTGCTCAGCAGGAACATAATTTTCATCAATCTTTACTATGTTATAATTTCCGTTTCTTTTGCTCTTGAGGATTTCAAGGGCTTCGTCTGTGTAACCGGGAGCGATTACACCGTCAGAAACTTCACGCTTTATGAGCTTTGCCGTAACAGCATCACAAACATCGCTGAGTGCAATCCAGTCACCGAATGATGACATTCTGTCTGTACCTCTTGCACGGGCATAAGCTGTTGCAAGAGCTGAAGAATCAAGGTCTTCAATATCATCAACAAAGCAAGCCTTTTTCAAATCCGCACTCATGGGAATACCAACTGCCGCAGATGTGGGGCTAACGTGCTTGAATGAAGTTGCCGCAGGCATACCAAGTGCCGCTTTCAGTTCCTTCACAAGCTGCCAGCTGTTGAAAGCATCCAAAAAATTGATGTAGCCGGGCTTTCCGCTGAGTATCTCGATTGGAAGCTCACTGCCGTCATTCATGAAAATCCTGGCAGGCTTCTGATTGGGGTTGCAACCGTATTTAAGTTCAAATTCTTTCATTTTGAAACGTCCTTTCCTTTTGTATTTACCATACCTTTAAAAACACCAAATGGAGTCACGGTTTTGTGACTCCTTTGATTTTACGCATTTTTGTTTATCATTCTGTTAACTTCTTCGCCTGTTTTGAGGTTGATGTATCTCACATACAAAGAAATCTTGTTATTCTCGTTGAGGTTATCCCAGATTTTGTCGGTAAACTCGTCAATATCGTTGGGGATAGCAACACGTTCAGGCTCGCCCTGGAATGTGGGGATGGGGTTTCCGTCACAAACATAAGTGTGAATAAAGTGTCCCAGGCCTTTCAGCGCCTTATACGAATATGTGAATCTGTTGCATTCCGTACCCTCGGCATCTGCACTCTTGAGGATGCTCATTTTGTATGAGAAATCCTTTTCGTCAAAGGTAATCATACCGCTGATTCGGGGAGTCCAGTTGGGGCCGTCAGGCTCAAAGCAACGTGTGTCAAGAGCTTCTTCAAAGGTCTTGCCCTTTTCAAGAAACTCAATAACCGTATCTGTCTGGTCGCCGTTTGTTGCAACCAGCTTATTTTCAAACTTTCTGATTGGTGAATAAATAATCAGGCTGGGGTCTTCAACCTTTGATTCATCAAAGGGATAAATGATAACCTCGCTGCCATCCTCAACAAACACACGGTTACGGCTGTTTTCAGATCTGCCCATAATGAAGTATGCAACAACAGCATTTTCGCCGTCTTCGCTCTTGCCAAGGACAATACCTCTGCCAACATAAGGGTTGCCGTTGATTAACTCACCCATATCATTAATCTTGTAAATATCCATTTCAATTTTCCTTTCTATATGTACTCCGCAAGCTCAGCCGAAACCATTTCAGCCGCCTGAGGAAGAATCTTCCACTCAGCTTCTTCCATAACTCTCTTCTGAAGAACTTCGGGAGTGTCGCCCTCCTTGATTTCAACAGCCTTCTGGAGAATAATTTCACCGCCGTCGGGGATTTCGTTCACAAAATGAACAGTTGCCCCCGTAACCTTCACACCGTATTCAAGAGCCGCTTCATGAACATGAAGTCCATAAAAGCCCTTACCACAGAAGGAAGGAATAAGTGACGGATGAACATTGATAATCCTTTTTGGATATCTGGATGTGAAACTTGCACTCAGAATACACATGAATCCTGCCAAAATTATCAATTCAATACCCTTGCTCATAAGAACTTCAATGAGGGTTTCTTCAAAAATTCTCTGGTCGCCCCCAAGGTCCTTTTTTGAAACAACAGCAGTATCAATTCCTGCATTTTGCGCCCTTGTCAAAGCATAGGCATCAGCATTGTTTGAAATAACAAGCTCAATCTTTCCGCTCTTTATGACTCCTGCATTCTGTGCATCAATAAGAGCCTGAAGGTTTGTTCCGCCGCCCGAAACCAAAACGGCTATTCTTGTTTGCTTCAGCATATAACAACACCCTCGTCACTCTTGATGATTTCACCGATAATGTAAGCATCCTCGCCGTTTGCCTTGAGAATCTCAACAGCCTTTTCAGCATCTTCGGGGCTCACAACAACGCTCATACCAACGCCCATATTAAAGGTGTTGAACATATCTCTTTCGGGGATGTTGCCAATCTTTGCAATAAGCTCAAAAATGGGAAGAACACGAACATCGTCCCTTTTGATTTTTGCGCCAAAGCCCTTGGGAATGCTTCGGGGAATATTTTCATAGAATCCGCCGCCTGTGATATGAGAAACCGCCTTAACGGTAACTTCTTCAAAGAGAGCCAGCATGGGCTTAACATAAATTTTTGTGGGAGTGAGAAGTGTTTCACCAACAGACTTGCCGCCCAATTCCTCACGTGGAACCTTTATGTCGGCATTTTCAACATCAAAGACCTTTCTCACAAGAGAGAAGCCGTTCGAATGAACACCACTTGAAGGAAGGGCAATGATAATATCCCCTTCTTTGATTGTCTTGTTGTTAAGAACCTTTGACTTATCAACAACACCAACCGAGAAACCTGCCATATCATATTCGTCTTCGGGATAGAAGCCGGGCATTTCAGCAGTTTCGCCACCGATAAGGGCACAGCCTGACTGAACACAACCCTCAGCAACACCCGAAACAATCTGAGCAACCTTTTCGGGGAAGTTCTTGCCCACTGCAATATAGTCAAGGAAGAACAAAGGCTTTGCACCACAGCAGATAATATCATTCACACACATAGCAACGCAGTCAATACCAACCGTGTCGTGCTTGTCCATAAGGAATGCCATTTTCAGCTTTGTTCCAACGCCGTCTGTACCGCTGACAAGAACGGGTTTTTCAATTCCCGTAAGATCCATTTCAAACAAACCGCCAAAACCGCCAATATCCGATGCCGCTCCTGCGGTTACGGTTCTTGCGATGTGCTGTTTCATAAGTTCAACAGCCTTGTAGCCTGCGGTAATATCAACGCCCGCCGCCTTGTAACTTTCACTAAAGCTCTTTTCCATTTTCTTTTATCCTTTCTGTATGTCAAAATAAATTTAATTATATACTATTCCTTACCCGACCAGCAGTAGGTGCACAACTTGCACGGTTCAAGACCTATCGCCTTTATAACCCCCTCAAGAGACTGGAAATCAAGAGATTCAAAGCCCATATCTTTGCATATTTTCTCTCTCAACCGCTTTCCTCTTTCGGTACTGCCATCGCTGTATTCTTCAATATGCTTGAAGCCTTCCTCACCCTCAAGCTCCATTACCGTCTGACGGGCAATAAGCTCCATTTCATTTTTACTGCTTGTGAAGTTCAGATACTTGCAGCCATACATTATGGGCGGGCAAGCCGAACGCATATGAACGGATTTTGCACCGTTTTTGTACAGAAAATCAACCGTTTCCTGAAGCTGAGTTCCACGAACAATGGAATCATCCACAAAAAGAAGGTTTTTATCCTCAATAAGCTCATGAATGGGAACCTGCTTCATCCTTGCAATCTTCACTCTGTCGGTCTGATGCTTTGGAGTGAAGCTTCGGGGCCAGGTTGGAGTGTACTTGATGAACGGTCTTGCAAAGGGAATTCCGCTTTCGTTTGCATAACCGATTGCATGAGGCGTACCCGAATCAGGAACACCGCTGACAAAATCAATTTCTGTCGCTTTTCCGTTTTCCTTATCGGTTTGTGCCATAATTGCACCGTTGCGGTATCTCATGGTTTCAACATTTTTGCCCTCATAAACCGAGTTGGGATACCCATAATAGCTCCAGAGAAATGCACATATCTTCATTTCCTTGCCGGGCTTCACAATTTGCTTTATTCCATCAAGAGTAATTTCAACAGCTTCGCCGGGGCCCAGTTCCATTTCATCGTCATAGCCAAGCTTTTTGTATGCAAAATCTTCAAATGAAACCGCATATCCGTCCTCATTTTTGCCAATCAAAACAGGAAGTCTGCCCACCTTGTCACGAGCAGCAATGAGCTTTCCTTCATTGGTGAGAATAAGGATTGAAACCGTCCCCTCAACAACATCATGAACATACTCTATGCCCTCAGCAAAGGTGTTCTTCTGATTTATCAATGCCGCAACCAAATCGGTTGAATTAACCTTTCCGCCCGTCATAACACCAAAATGACCACCTTTGGTCAAATGCTTTTCAATAAGCTCCTCGGCATTATTGATTCTGCCGATTGTGGCAATGGCATAAGTGCCGATTTCCGAGCGTATCAAAAGTGGCTGAGGATCGGAATCGCTTATAACACCGATTGCCGAATTACCCTTCATTTCGTTGAATACGTTTTCAAACTTGGTTCTGAAAGGAGTATTTTCAATATTGTGAATATCTCTTTGCAAACCGATTTCGCTGTCATATGCCGCAATACCGCCGCGGCGTGTTCCAAGATGTGAATGATAGTCAGCACCAAAAAACACATCTGCAATTGCATCATGCCTGCTGACTGCGCCAAAAAAACCGCCCATATACTTCCTCCATTCAATATTTAAAAATAAAATCTATTTGTTGTATTTTTCTTCAATTGCCTTGTTCTTTTCAAGAACGTTATCTGCAGCAGCCTTACGCTGTGCATCCAGTTTTGCCGCAAGCTCTGCATCCTCAACGGCAATAATCTGAGCCGCCAGAATTGCTGCATTTTTTGCACCATTGATTGCAACTGTTGCAACAGGAATACCCGGAGGCATCTGAACTGTTGACAAAAGGGCATCCATTCCGTCAAGGTTTGACGACTTCACGGGGATACCAATAACGGGAAGAGTTGTGTTTGCCGCAATTGCCCCCGCCAGATGTGCCGCCATGCCTGCCGCACCAATAATTGCACCAAAGCCGTTTGCTCTGGCATTTGCCGAAAATTCCTTTGCCTCAACGGGAGTTCTGTGCGCCGAGAACACGTGAACCTCATAAGGTACACCAAGTTCATCAAGTGCTGTCATCGCCTTTTCAACAACGGCCAGGTCGCTGTCCGAACCCATAATAATTCCAACTTTTTTCATAATATATCATCCTTTCGTATTCTTGCAATCTAAACTGCAAGGACAAAAAATTCGTATAGCTTGTCCCCTTGCAGAGAGCGGCGCTGTGCTGTATATACACTGCCCCGGACAAAAGGGGATGAGATGTGCGGTTTTTTCTCCTTGCCATAAAAAAGCGCCTTTGACGCTCGCCTGTGGCGGGCAGAAAAGGATACAGCTTTTTTCGTCCATGTGCGTTTCCGCCATCGGCGGAAAATTTCGCACGGACAATTTAATTTTTGTTTTTTGTACAATAGGGAATTCACAATTTCCTATTGTATAAAAAGGCCCCTTTGACGCCCGCCTACGGCGGGCAGAAAAGGATACAGCTTTT
>JAZRMZ010000188.1:0-6940 GCA_045647905.1 Clostridia bacterium | reverse complement strand
GTCATTCTGAGTGCAACGAAGAATCTTTACCGAGTGTTTTACCCAAACATTTTTCACCCAACCGTTTTCAATTTATTACGCCTTTTCCACCGTTTCCCAGTCTTTCAGAAATTTTTCAATACCTGCATCCGTAAGGGGGTGCTTTGTCATCTGAACAATAACATTGTAGGGCACCGTTGCAATATGCGAACCGCTCATTGCAGCTTCAATAACATGAATGGGATTACGTATGCTTGCAGCTATGATTTCTGTTTCAATTCCGTGGATTTCAAAAATCTTTCCGATTTCGTCTATCAGTTCCATTCCAACAATTCCCACATCATCAAGGCGACCCACAAAAGGACTCACGAAAGATGCCCCTGCCCTTGCCGCAAGCAAAGCCTGAGCTGCCGAAAAAATCAAGGTCACATTGGTTTTGATTCCTTTTGCAGTAAGCTGCTTAACCGCACAAAGTCCTTCAGCCGTCATGGGAATCTTTATAACAAGATTGTTGCTGTTTATCTTTTCGCAAAGCGCCAATGCCTCGGCAACCATTCCTTCCGCATCAACGCTAATAACCTCTGCACTGATTGGTCCGTCCACAATGGTGCTGATTTCTTTCACAACCTCAACAAAGTCCCGACCTTCTTTTGCAATCAGGCTGGGATTTGTGGTAACACCACATATAACACCCATGTCATTCACTTTTCGTATTTCTTCAACATTTGCAGTATCAACAAATATTTTCACAAAATCATCTCCTAATAAAATTTAACAACAACATAATAACTCCACAAGGGAATTTTTTCTACATCACATTTCACCATTTTATATCAAAATTTAATTTTTTATTGACTTTTATGCAATTTTGATATATATTGTCATATAGAAACATTAAATTAATATGTATTCAAAAAAAGAGGTGACAACCGTGAAAACAAATTGTGAATATAACCGTCTGTTGGTGAACAATATGAAAAACAGCCGTGAAAATCTTCTAATCCGAAAAAAAACGCTTCATGATTATGATTTACACTGGCACGACTGTTTTGAGATAGAACTGATTCTCAGCGGAACAGTCACCCAATCCCTCAACGGCGAAACCCAAACCCTGGGGCCTGGTGACATTTATCTTCTGAACCCCACCGATTTTCACAGCGTCAAAAGCAACAACGCCGAAGTCTTCAACATAATGTTCAGCGAATCGCTCCTTGACGAAAACCTCTTGCAAAAAATTCTAAGCGTTGAAAAAAATCTTGTTTTTCATCTTGAAAACAAGGAATTCAGGAATGCAGTTTCCATAATTTCGCAAATGGTTGACGAGTTTGACAACACTCACGAATATTCCGAGATATACATAAAAAACCTGCTTGAGTGCCTGTTTATCATACTTCTCAGAAAAAACAGCTTTACTTTTGCAGCCTCCGACAACAAGGTTTCAGGAATCCGCAAGTCCATATTGTTTATGCACAGCCACTTCCGCGAAAACCCAACAATGGCAGAAACTGCAAGGATGTCAGGCTTCAACATGAACTATTTCAGCTCACTTTTCCACAAGGTAACAGGCAAAACCTATAAGGAATACCTCAATGACCTGAAGCTGGAATACGCCAAAAAGCTCGTCCTTTCGGGAAGTCTTTCCATATCCGAGGTATGTTTCGCTTCGGGCTTCAACTCACTTCCCAACTTTCTGAAAAACTTCAAGCTCCGATACGGAGTGTCACCGGGAAATATGCGAAAAAACCATCCCATAGCCTGACAGAAGCTATGCAATTCGTGAACTTATTGTAAACAATTTCTGTTTAGTTATTGACAAAATCAAAATCTATATGTAAAATATACCTGTAAAGCCGCAACGGAAGTTTGCGGCTTTTGTATCTTTGAGAAAGGACTGATTCTATGCTTAAAAAGCTCTTATCATGCGTCGGCGAATACAAAACACCGACCATTCTCACCTTTATTTTCATTCTGGGCGAGGCAATAATCGAATGTCTTATACCTTTTATCACAGCAAATCTTGTGAATCAGATGAAAATAGCAATTGAAATGAAAGCCCTGATAACAATCGGATTATCTCTTGTTGCAATGGCTCTGGTATCACTGTTGTGCGGAGGCATTGCAGGCTACACCAGCGCAAAAGCATCGGCAGGCTTTGCAAAAAACCTGAGAAAAGCTGTTTTCAATAAAATTCAGGACTATTCCTTTGAAAACATCGACAAATTCTCATCCTCATCCCTTGTAACACGTCTGACAACCGACATAACAAATGTTCAGATGTCATATATGATGGCAATCCGAATTGCCCTGCGCTCACCCCTTATGTTCATATTCTCAATCATAATGGCATACATAATGGGCGGTTCTCTTGCAACAACCTTTGTGATTGTTATTCCCGTGTTGGCTTTTGGACTCTTCACCATTTCCCGAAAGGCAATGCCCGCATTCCGTCGTGTATTCAAAAAATACGATAAGCTCAACGAATCTGTTGAGGAAAACATCAGAGGAATGCGTGTTGTAAAGGGCTTTTCACGTGAAGACCACGAAAAAGAAAAGTTTGGCAATGCAAACGAAGACATCCGTGCCGACTTCACCCGTGCCGACCGAATCATCGCCTTCAACCACCCTCTGATGCAGGTTTGTATGTATTTCAATATGATTTTTGTCCTGATTGTGGGTTCAAAGCTTGTTATTTCAACCATGGGTGCTGATCTTGACGTGGGTCAGATTTCGGCAATGCTCACATACGGAATGCAGATTCTGATGTCCCTTATGATGGTTTCAATGATTTATGTTATGTTCACCATGTCATGGGAATCAATGAAACGAATCTCAGAAGTGCTTACAGAGGAATCCACCCTCACCAATCCCCAAAACCCAATCACAAAAATCAAAGACGGTTCAATTGACTTCCGTGACGTGAGCTTCAAATATTCCTCAGCATCAAAGAAATATGCCCTGTCCAACGTGAATCTTTCCATAAAGTCAGGTATGACAGTTGGCATAATAGGCGGAACAGGCTCCAGCAAATCCACCCTGGTTCAGCTTATACCAAGACTTTATGACACAACCTGCGGCACAGTCTCGGTTGGCGGCACAGACGTACGCAAATACGACCTGAAAACCCTGCGTGACAATGTTGCAATGGTGCTTCAGAAGAATCAGCTTTTCTCAGGCACAATAAAAGAAAATCTCCGTTGGGGCAACGAAAACGCCTCCGACGCAGAACTCATCGAAGCCTGCAAGCTGGCACAGGCTGATGAATTTATTTCAGCCTTCCCCGATGGCTATGATACCTTTATCGAACAGGGCGGAACAAATGTTTCGGGAGGACAAAAACAACGTCTTTGCATTGCACGAGCGCTCCTCAAAAAGCCCGTTATTCTCATTCTTGATGATTCAACTAGCGCCGTTGACACAAGAACAGATGCGCTGATTCGCAAGGGCTTCAGGGAATACATCCCCGAAACAACAAAACTGATTATCGCACAACGTATTTCTTCCATTCAGGATGCAGATATGATTATCGTAATGGAAAACGGCGAAATTTCCGCAGCAGGAACACACGATGATTTGCTTTTCACCAGTGAAATATACCGTGAAATCTACGAACAGCAAACAAACGGAGGTGACAAAGATGAAGCCCATGCCTAATTTCAAAGGCGGCAAGCCACCCATTCAAAAAGGCAATCTTCGCCGCATAATAAAGATGCTATTCAAGTCATATCCAATAATGATTCCCATCGTTATGGTCTGCATCATAATTTCATCAATAACTGCATCACTTCCTGCAATTTTTCAACAGCAGGTTCTTGCAGACATCGGAGAATGGATGCACACAGGCGACTGGGCAGGTGCCTCAAAGGTGATTCTGCCAAAGGTTATGATTCTTGCAGGCTTATATGTATTTTCATTGCTCGCAATCATTTGCTACACACAGCTTATGGCTTTCATAACACAGGGATTTCTGAACAAAATGCGTCGCGGAATGTTTGAAAAGATGCAGAATCTTCCCATTCGTTACTTCGACACACACCGTCACGGCGACATAATGAGTCACTACACAAACGACATTGATGCTTTGCGTCAGCTGATTTCTCAGGCACTCCCCACAATACTTCAATGCAGCGTTCTGCTGATTTCGGTGCTGTCAATTATGCTTTATTACAGCTTGTGGCTGACATTCACCGTTCTTGCAGGCGTTGTGCTGATGTCCGTTGTTACAAAGAAAGTGGGCAAAGGCTCTGCAAAATACTTCATCCGTCAGCAAAAATCTTTGGGCAAAACCGAAGGCTTCATTCAGGAAATGATGACAGGGCAGAAGGTTATCAAAGTCTTCAACCACGAAGAACGTTGCCGCCAGGACTTCAACACAGTCAACGAAGGCCTCTACCAAGACAACTTCCGTGCCCATGCTTATGCAAATATTCTGGGCCCCATAATTCAGAACATCGGAAATATTCTCTATGTTCTGATTGCTCTGATTGGCGGTATTCTTCTGATTTCGCAAACCCCCAATCCGGGAATTTCTTCAATAATTGCAGGGACGGTAACAGTTCTGACAATTGACGTTGTAATCCCGTTCCTGAACATGGCAAAACAATTTACGGGAAACGTAAATCAGGTAACACAGCAGGTAAACTCAATCGCCATGGCACTTGCCGGTGCAAGCCGAATCTTTGAATTACTTGACGAAGTCCCCGAAGCCGATGAAGGCTATGTAACTCTTGTCAATGCCAAAATTGACGAAAACGGCAACATAACCGAATCCAAAAAAAACACAGGAAAATGGGCGTGGAAGCATCCTCACAGAGACGGCAGCACCACCTACACCGCCCTTGCAGGGGATGTTCGCCTGACAAATGTCGACTTTGGCTATGTGGATGACAAAATCGTTCTGCACGACATAAGCCTTTATGCAGAACCGGGTCAGAAAATTGCTTTTGTTGGTGCCACAGGGGCAGGAAAAACCACAATCACCAATCTGCTTAACCGTTTCTATGACATTGAGGACGGAAAAATCCGCTATGACGGAATCAACATCAACAAAATCAAAAAATCTGATTTGCGTCGTTCGCTGGGTCTTGTTCTTCAGGAAACAAATCTGTTCACAGGAACAGTTATGGAAAATATTCGCTACGGTAATCTTGATGCAACGGATGAAGACTGCATCAACGCCGCAAAGCTCGCAGGTGCTGATGACTTCATCACCCGCCTGCCCAAAGGCTATGACACCGAGCTGACCAACAACGGAGAGAATCTCTCCCAGGGTCAACGTCAGCTCCTTTCCATTGCCAGAGCCGCCGTTGCAAATCCTCCTGTAATGATTCTTGACGAGGCAACCTCCTCCATCGACACCCGAACCGAGCAAATTGTTCAGCGAGGAATGGATAAGCTCATGGAAGGCAGAACAACCTTTGTAATTGCTCACCGTCTTTCAACGGTCAAAAATTCCGATGTTATAATGGTTCTTGACCATGGACGTATAATCGAGCGTGGCAGTCACGACGAACTGATTGCCCAAAAAGGCAACTATTACCACCTTTACACAGGTGCCTTTGAACTGGAATAGCACAAAATCAAGCAGCATATAAAAGTGGCTCTATAATAAATGTTGGGGTGACCAACAAATAGAGCTCAAAAAAAATAAAGAAAAAGATAAAAAGAGAGCATATTTGTTCAAAATCCGATATAATGGAATTGACCAGAAACCATTACGGAGGAACACGATATGCTCTCATCTAATTATACTAAAGATTTGTTAAATTTACAAGATGTAAATATTATTAAGGTTCAACATTCAGAATCAGCAACTTTAATATATACTCAACTACCCGTAAAATCTCATATCTGCCCTTGTTGTTCTCGTTCTACATCATATATTCACGATTATCGCATTAGAAAAATTAAGGATATTCCCGCTTTTGGTAAGCATGTTACTCTCATTCATAATCATCGAAGATATGTATGTAAACATTGTGGAAAGAGATTTTCTGAAAACAACCCTTTCGCACCCAAATATTACCGGGTTACTTCAAGATTAATTAATGAAATTTTCAAGAAAACAGAATCCGAAAGGTCTTTTACAAGTATCGCAAAAGCTGTTAATTTGTCTGTTTCTACAGTCATTAGATTTTTTGATATTCTTTCCTATTCTGCTCCAAAAGAACTTCCCGAAGTTCTTTCCATTGATGAGTTTAAGGGAAATACAGATAAAGAAAAGTATCAGGTTATCATCACCAACCCTGCTGATGGAACGGTGTTAGATATTCTTCCGGATAGAAAACAAAGTCACCTGATTTCGTACTTTAAGCAATGGACTCGTAATGATAGAAGCGGCGTTAAATTCTTTGTAAGTGATATGTGGAAACCATATTCCGAACTTTCTGAAATCTACTTTAAGCAAGCCATACAGCTTGTAGATAAATATCATTACATACGTCAGGTAATATGGGCTTTTGAAAGAGTGAGAAAACGAATTCAAAAACAATACGGAAAAGACTACAGATTGCTTTTTAAAAATTCAAAAAGAATTTTAACCATGAGAAAAAGTAAACTGAAACCTGAACAATCAGAAAGAGTTGAACATCTATTGTATATTAATGCCGATATGCAAAGTGCGTATTATCTCAAAGAGTTATTCTATGAAATACTTGATAACAAAGACAGTGCTAATTGTAAAAAACTATTATCCCAATGGATATTAATAGCTCAAAACAGCAAATTAAAAGATTATCAGGATTGTGCATCGACGTTTGTCAATTGGTCAAAATCAATATTTAACACATTTGATTATCCATACACCAATGGTTTTACAGAAGGCTGCAACAACAAGATTAAAGTTTTAAAAAGAAACGCTTACGGATACCGTAATTTTGATAGATTTAGAAAAAGGATATTACATATGTTTAATTACAAAAAAGCTAATACAGGAACGGCGGCTGCATAAAGCTGCAACCGCCGT
>JAZRMZ010000187.1:0-3906 GCA_045647905.1 Clostridia bacterium | reverse complement strand
TATGATACCCAATTTCAGGAAGCAATTCTCCATCGATACTTTGAATGGTCATTCCACAATCGCCAATAAATTCGCCTGTTTCCTTTAAGATTACAGCCCATATACCAAAGCCATATTTTTGATAGTTCTGAATATTCCATTCAATCCAATGCTTTGTCATTTCTTCGTCATAAGGTTTTGGATAATGCTGCATGGTTTCTGCATCGGACAGGATTTCGAATAGTGCTTCAAAATCCTCCAAGGTGTAATCCCTTAATATTAACCGTGTTGTTTCGAGTACCATTGCCATCCCTCCAAATTCTTATTTGTCAAACTGAATTAATCTCAGATGTTTTTGCTTCAAGTTCCTGAACGATCTGACCGACAAAATATCCGTCAATAAAACAGCCGTTAACGTTCATATTGGTGATATTATACCGTGGTTTAATTTACTTGGATTTATCCTTTTTCCAGCTGCCCGATAAAAAGAAGATGAGTCCTATAACTATAGGCATATAGCCTGCCAGTGCATCACCGTACCAGAAACCCTGGCAACCCATTCCAACCGCAAAGCCAAGCAGAGCTGAGATGCCGATACGGCTTATCATACCGTCAATGATGGCAACGGCAAAGTTCAGTTTAGCATTTCCTGAACCGTTCATAAGTGAAAAACTCACAGAACGTGTGGCGGAACCGTATATATTGAGAATTGCAGGAAGAACAACTATAGATGCTATCGCAAGCACATCTTCGTCTCCGGTGAACATTCTGAAGATAGGTTCGGAGAAGAAAAACAATGCAACAGCAAGGACTGTGGATATAAGAACACTGCTGTACAAAACCACTTTCATAATTTTAGGCACACGGTCATATTTTTTTGCACCGAGACTCTGACCTACCATTGTGCTGCCAGCGGTGGTGAATGACTGAGAAACAATGCCGATCATCATATTGATTTTGTTGTAAAGTCCTGAGAGCGCCGAAAAGACAACACCGTAAAGATTTATCCACGATGTAAGAACAATCTTTGAAAGGTTAATGGCTGCAGATTGGATTGCCATAGGTACGCCGAGAGCCACCAGTTTTTTGAATGCCTGACGGTCAATTTTGAAAGAGGCAGGTCTGAAGTCGAATCCAAAGCTCTCTTTTTTTATGTACAAATATGTAAGTGCGATAATGAAGCTTAACCCCTGCGAAATTACAGTTGCCAACGCCGCACCGAAAACCTCCATTTTTAAACCAGCAACAAACCACAGGTCAAGCACCATGTTAACTACTGCAGCAATGGCAATGAACACAAACGGTCGGCGGCTGTCACCCATACCGCGAAGAATTGCGCTTATGATATTATAACCGTAAATGAAGAACAAGCCGAAAATGCAGGTGACGATATAGTCCATTGTGAAAGCGTAGGACTCAACGGGAGTGTTGAGTAAATCAAGCATTGAGTTACGGATGAAATAACAACTGACGGAAATAACAACCGATATACCCAGAAGAAAGGTGAACATAGTACCTATTGTCTTTCGGACAGCATCCATACGCTTTGCACCCACATCCTGCGAGATGAGCACCTGACCTGCAGACGAGAAGCCCATAGCTACAAAGGTCAGCAGATGCAGAACGTCGCCGCCGATAGAAACAGCTGACATGCCTTCTCCGCCGATATACTGCCCGACAACAATCATATCAACAATATTATATACAGCCTGAAGTGCGTTTGAAACGAATAACGGAAATGCGAATTTGAGCAGCAGCTTGGTGACACTGCCGTTTGTAAGGTCCGTGACCATAGTTGATTTTTGTTTGGACATATGCATTCCTCTTTTTTATATAAACACTGATTTGTTGTGCTAATTATATCATAAATGCAACAAAATACAACTTGAATTTTTGTGCTGTTTATGCTCATAAATAACCGGATAATATTTTTTCAGAGTTAATATAACCCGAATAATCGCTTTGGGTTTTACAATTACTGTACACTTAATAAAGATCAGGATTTAACAAGCAAGCCGCACGGATTTTATGTCCGTACGGCTTTGGCTGCTTATATGTGTACAGAGCCTTTTTTGCTTGAATTATTCGCTTGCGGACTGTATAATCTCAGCGATTGGGAAGTAATTACGGAATAATCTTTATAATATAATGACAAACAAAACCACTTCATCATAACGGTGAAGTGGTTTAATGTTTTTATGCAATTTTTTTATTTCTTTTTCTTTTTGAATTCCTTTTGACCTCTTGTGCTTCCGCCGTCGCAAAGAATGTCAACACCTGCAAGGTAGCCGTTGCGTTCATCGGCAACAGTTGCAATAGCATAGCCGAGCTCTTCAGGTGTGCCCATACGCTCTTCGCAGGATAATTTGATAAGGAAACCTCCGTGTTCTTCTTCCATCTTACCCATATCGGTTGCTATCAGACCGGGACTGAGAGATACAACTCTGATTCCCTTGGGGCCAAGGTCAAATGCACTCTTTGCTGCATACCAGCAAACAAAATTCTTTGAAAGACCGTATGCAAAGCCGTTCTTTTCATAATCGGTTTTAGCCATGTTTGCTCTCTTGATGAGTTTTGCAAGGAAAGCTGATTCATCTGTTTCTGCAAGAGGATATGCCTTCTTGGGAAGGATGAAAGAGGGAAGTGAATAAGCTGAGTTTGATGAAATATCGCAGATAACGCTTCCTGCGTTCATCTTCTTTGAAAATTCTTGATTAACATAAACTGTTCCGAGGGCGTTGATACGAAGAATCTTTTCCTGATCGCCTGCACTGCCCATTGCGGGTGAAATACCTGCGGCATTGATAACATTCTTGATTTCGCCGAGGGATGCTGCGTATTCAGCAAGTTTCTTGACGCTTTCACGGTCTGATGTGTCGCAGGCAAAAGCATAAGCTTCATAGCCAAGTTCCTTGAGCTCATTAACGGCTTTTTCAAGCTTTGCAACTGTTCTGCCTGAAATAACAATGATTTTTTCCTTGGGCATAAATTTAGCTGCAGCAAGACCCATTCCGCTGCCACCGCCTGTGATTACGCATACATTTTTCATAATTTATTTCTCCTTAAAATTAATGATGGTTTATCGGGATTTATATTATCATAAATCCCTCAACAAATTCAAGACTGTTTTTTCTTGTAATTCAAAATGAGATTTCCGTTTATATTTTCTGATTTTGTAAGTTCATAATTTGAAATTGTACTATTCATAAACAACGGTTTATCCTGACCGTCGGCAACAATCGGTGCTACAACAAGGCTCAGCTCGTCGATTGCATCTGCACGCTGAAATGAGCCGTTGAGTATGCTTCCTCCCTCTAAAAGCAGAGTTTCGCATCCGATGATATTCTTAAGCTTGAACAAAGCCGAATCAACATCTATTTCGTCCTTGCCGGCAAAGATATACGGGATTTTCATGCTTTCAAGATAGCCGAGATAACGCTTATCCGCTTGCACAGTCACCACCTCAATAATCTGTGCACCGTCATAACCGGGGTCTCCGTCAGGGTCGATGATTTTGTTTGACTTCCAGCCGAGTCTGCCCTTCGGGTCAAAAGCCACGGCATAAAAGCCCGACATATCATCAGGCATAAAATCCATATTGTGATGTACGGGTTCAAAATTCGATAAATCAGGGTAATATCCGCCCGTAAAACTGCCTTCCATTGTTACACGACCGCAGATAAATCCGTTGCATCTTAGCTTTCTGTTGATTTCATAATATATTTCTGTTGCACTCTCGCATTCGGGTGTGAAAAGGAAATCACCCGTCACTTTTCCGTCAAGCGATGTTACCATATGGCAGATAATATAAGGTCTGTTCATTGTGAATTCTCCGCTGTTTTTTTATTAAAATTATATCATAAATGCAACAAAAAACAACTAAAAAATTCGTGTGATATATGCCGATAATTAACTGGCTAAAATGTA
>JAZRMZ010000186.1:0-26848 GCA_045647905.1 Clostridia bacterium | reverse complement strand
AAGAATCCACAGCGCTTCTCTTCCATGGGCGCAAGAATTCCAAAGGGCGTTCTCCTTGTAGGCCCTCCGGGTACAGGTAAAACATACCTTGCAAAGGCAGCATCAGGCGAAGCGGGTGTTCCCTTCTTCTCTATTTCCGGTTCCGACTTCGTTGAACTTTATGTCGGTGTCGGTGCTTCCCGTGTACGTGATACGTTTGAACAGGCAAAGAGAAATGCTCCCTGTATCGTATTTATAGATGAAATTGACGCTGTCGGTCGTCAGAGAGGTGCAGGTCTTGGCGGCGGTCACGACGAAAGAGAACAAACCCTCAACCAGCTTCTTGTTGAAATGGACGGTTTCGGCATCAACGAAGGCGTTATTGTCATTGCCGCAACAAACCGCCCCGACATACTTGACAGCGCATTGCTCCGTCCCGGTCGTTTTGACCGTCAGGTTCTTGTGGACACTCCCGATGTCAAGGGCAGAGAAGCAATTCTCCACGTTCATTCAAAGAAAAAACCGCTGGCAGACGATGTTCGCCTTGACGTTATTGCGAAAACAACCGTTGGCTTCACCGGAGCCGATCTTGAAAACCTTATGAACGAAGCCGCACTCCGTGCCGCAAGAAACGGAGCAGACAAAATAACTCAGTTTGACATTGAAGAATCAATTATGAAGGTTATTGCAGGCCCCGAAAAGAAGACAAGAATGGTAACCGAAAAGGAACGCAAGCTCACGGCATATCACGAAGCAGGCCACGCAATTGCCTCAAAAATGCTTCCCACACAAAACCGTGTGCATCAGATTTCAATTATTCCCCGCGGAAGAGCAGGCGGCTATACCCTTTCTCTCCCCAAGGAGGATGTTCACTACACCTCAAAAACCGAGATGCTTGAAGAAATTGTTTCGCTCCTTGGCGGTCGTGTTGCCGAAAAACTTTTCCTTGGCGACATCAGCACAGGTGCTTCCAACGACATTGAACGTGCAACCGCAATTGCACAGAATATGATTGTGAAATACGGTATGAGCGACTCACTTGGAACAAGAAGCTTCGGAAGCAGCGGAAACGAGGTATTTATCGGTCGTGATTTTGGACACACCAAAGATTACAGCGAAGCCGTGGCAGCAAAGATTGACGAAGAAATCAAGAACATCATTGACGAATGTTATTCACGTTGTGAAAACATTCTCAAAGAAAATGCGGTTCAGCTTGAAAAGACAGCAGCCCTTCTTCTTGAAAAAGAAAAGGTTGATGCGGATGAATTTGATTCACTTTTTAATTCTTCCGGTCAGACTCAAGCAACAGAAACTATAACTGAATAACAACGAAAGGACTGTTTAAAAAGTCATTTTTAAACAGTCCTGCATTTTTGGGGATAGGAAAATTTTTTTGAAACGGACAATTTCAACATCCCCCTATGAAGGCGAAAGGATAATCAATATGAAAAACTCAGACAAACTCGGCACCGCACCGGTGGGCAAGCTCCTTATTTCATTTTCAACACCTGCAATAATCGGAATGCTGGTCAACGCAATTTACAACGTGGTTGACCGAATCTTTGTGGGACAAGCCGTTGGCGAAGATGCCCTTGCCGCACTCTCCTTCTCATTTCCTTTTATGACTGCAATAATGGCGGCTGCAATGCTGGTTGGTCTTGGTGGCACATCCCTTGTGGCAATCAGCCTTGGTGAGGGTAATTCACAAAAGGCACAGAACATTCTGAACAACGTGTGCATTTTTGCAATCATCCTTGAACTGATTGTTTCGGTTCTGGGCTATGTATTCCTCAAGCCCCTCCTTCAAGCCTTTGGCACTCCCGACGGTTCTGTTATGGATTATGCCGTGGAATATATGAACATTGTTCTTGCAGGTTCGGTTTTTCAGGGCGTGGGCTTTTCCCTCAATGCAATCATCCGCTCCGAAGGTAATCCAAGAATGGCAATGGTTTCAATGCTTGCGGGCGCAATCACAAACATAATTTTTGACTGGCTTTTCACCATGGTAATCCGCCTGGGCGTTGCAGGGGCGGCAATTGCAACGGTTATGGGTCAGTTTGCAACAATGATTTCCGTCCTTTGGTATTTCACAAAAAAAAGTTCAATCAAACTCAGTCTGAAAGGCTATAAGCCCGATTTTTCACTTCTTTCAAAGGTTATGTTCATCGGACTTTCCCCTGCATTGGTTCAGTTTGCAATGGCAACGGTAAACATTCTTTACAACAACCTGCTCATGGCGCACGGCGGCAAAATTGCAGTTTCGGCATTTGCGGTATACAACAGCGCAATGACAATTGCATTTATGCCCATTTTCGGTATCAATCAGGGCGTGCAGCCCATTGTGGGCTACAACTACGGTGCAAAACAATACGGACGTATGAAAAAAGCCATGCTTTACGGCGTTGCCGCCGCAACAATTTTCATCACCACCTGCTTTGTGCTGATTCACCTTTTCCCTGAAGCAATCGTAAAAGCCTTCAACGACTCACCTGAACTTATCAGGCTTGGAACTCAGGCTCTTTCAACAAACACCCTTGCCTTTCCCGTAATCGGAGTACAGATAATTTTCTCAAACTACTTCCAGTACATCAACAAGCCAAAGGCTTCAACCTTTTTGAGCTTGTCACGTCAATGTTTGTTCTTGATTCCCACATTGATAATTATGGCAAACAACTTTGGACTTGACGGAATTTTTTATGCTCAGCCCATATCCGATTTTCTCGCCGCAGTTCTTTCGGTAGTATGGGTATCCCTTTCCATGAGGAAATTAACAAAAACAAAAGGATAATGGTTATGAAAGAACTTCAAATAAAATGTCCTGCAAAAATCAACCTTTCCCTTGACGTTGTGAACCGCCGTGAAGACGGGTATCACAACCTGAAAATGATTATGCAGGAAATAAAACTATACGACGTATTGACTTTTCAGGTCTCCGATGATTGTCGGCAGACGGAAATCACTTTGGAATCAGACAATGCTGTGCTTCCGCTGAACGAAAGCAATCTGATTTATAAAGCCGCAAAGCTGTTTTTTGAAAAAACCGGAATATCCGCATCAGCAAGGATTCATATCCGCAAAAACATCCCAATGGGAGCAGGGCTGGGCGGCGGTTCAACAGATGCCGCAGGAACACTTTTGGCACTTAATAAAATCTTTGGCGAGCCTTTAACAATGGCAGAGCTTGCACCAATGGCAAAGTCCTTAGGCGCAGACGTACCCTTCTTTTTGCACGGCGGCTGTATGCTTGCGGAAGGCATCGGCGAAATACTGACTCCCGTGCCACCCCTGCAAAATGTTTATATTGTTCTGGCAAAACCGCCCGTTCACATTTCAACACCCTGGGTATACAAAAACCTTGTTCTGACCGAAAAAACAATCCACCCCGACACCCATTCGGTTATAGAAGCCCTTGAAACAAACAATTTGCAACTGTTGTCCGAATCTGCAGGGAACGTACTTGAAACCGTAACCGCAAAAGAATATCCGCAAATTGAGGAATACAAAGGAATAATGAAACGTCACGGCGCTTCATATTCTCTCATGAGCGGCAGCGGCTCGTCGGTTTTCGGAATTTTCAGCAATGAAACCGACGCCCTCTCCGCATTGACGGAATTCAAAACAATCACATCTTGTGCATATATTGTATAAAAAGCGCCTTTGGCGCTGGCCTGCGGCGGGCAGAAAAGGATACAGCTTTTTTCGTCCATGTGCGTTTCCGCCATCGGCGGAAAATTTCCCACGGACAATTTAATTTTTGTTTATTTTATAATTGGAAATCCGCAATTTCCTATTGTATAAAACAAATGAGCTGTTGCATTAATCATTTTTGTGTATATTCGACGCTGTATGGGCGGGGTTGAAACCCAATGTCATTAAGTTAAGTAAAATGTCATTCTGAACATAGTGAAGAATCTTTCTCGCAGCTAAGATTCTTCGACTTCGCCTATGGCTTCGCTCAGAATGACACCTAAGTCACGCTTCTTAACTTAATGATATTGGATTGAAACCCCGCCCCTAAATTTATACACAATGTATGATTAACGCAACAGCCCTTTTAAAGTTATTATTCGCAATGGTTCAAAACAAAATTAATTATGGGGGTTGTGTCCTCAAGGCCGTGTGGATGGTGTCCGCATCCCGGCTTGATGTAAACCTCAATTTCGCCGCCATTTTCTTTGTAAAACTTTTCGAGGATTGCTCCGTTTTCGCAGTAGGGAACAACGGAATCCGAGTCTCCTGCAACCAGAATAATCGGCAGCTTGTTTTCAAGAAGAATATGCATTTTGTCAATGGGATGCTCACGGTAACAAATGAGCTGTGATTTTGTCACTCCCGTTGTCCCGGTAAATTCTTCAAACAAACCGCTTTTGCCGATGCCAAGGTCAGCAGGGCATGAAAGAAGGTTCAAAACAGGAGCATCTATATAAAGGCAGGAAACTTTTTGGGGATATTTTGCGGCAAACTTTGTGCCGATGAGTCCACCACAACTCATGCCCACGGGTACGCATTTTTCGCAAAGCCCGAATTCCTCCTTCAAAAAATCTGCAAAACGTGCCTTCAGGTCAAGGTCCTCCTCAAGACACCAGCGTGTTTTGTTTGCAATAAAAGCAAGGTGCCAGCCTCGTGCAACCATATCAATTTCAAATTGAGGGAATGCACCAAAGTATTCTGTCTTCAGCATCCATTTATCACATTTATTTTCATCCTTGGGGAAAATCAGTATTGCTTCTCTGCCTTCAAAGAGAAAATCTATGCGGTCAAAACCGTTCCAGATTGATTTTGTTGTTTCCATATTGTTTTTTCCTTTCCTATTTAAATAAGTCTGTTGACATATATCGTTCACCCGTATCGGGAAGCAGAACCACAATGGTTTTTCCGTTCATTTGAGGACGCTTGGCAACTTCCGTTGCGGCGTGAAGTGCCGCTCCCGATGAAATTCCAACCAAAATCCCCTCAAGCCGTGCCATTTGCCGTGCGGCAGCATAGGCATCTTCCTCCGAAACGGTTATAATTTCGTCCAGAATACCTTTATCAAGGGTGTTGGGAACAAAGTTTGCACCAATGCCCTGAAGTCCGTGGCTTCCGGCTTTGCCTGTTGAAAGCAAAGGTGAGTTCTTTGGCTCAATGGCAATTATTTTCACGTCAGGGTTCTTTTCCTTCAGGAATTTGCCCGTTCCGCTGATTGTTCCTCCCGTACCCACTCCTGCCACAAAAGCATCAATTCGTCCGTCTGTGTCGTTCCATATTTCAGGGCCGGTGGTTTTGTAGTGAGCATTGGGGTTTGCACTATTTTCAAATTGTGAGGGAATAAAGCTGTGTGGCAATTCCTTTGCAAGTTCATTTGCCTTTTCAATTGCTCCGCTCATGCCTTTGCTTCCCTCGGTGAGAACAATCTGCGCACCGTATGCCGCCAAAAGATTTCGGCGTTCAACACTCATGGTTTCGGGCATGGTGAATATTGTTTTATACCCCTTTGACGCCGCAACTGCCGCAAGCCCGATTCCTGTGTTACCGCTTGTGGGTTCGATGATTACCGAATCGGGGAATAATGCTCCCTCCTTTTCGGCTTCTTCAATCATTTCCCTTGCAATTCTGTCCTTTGCACTTCCGGCAGGATTGAAGTATTCCAGCTTTGCCAGAAGCGTTGCAGAAAGATTATTTTCTTTGTTGTAATTGACAAGCTCCATAAGGGGAGTTGAGCCAATCAGTTCGGTTACGGATTTTTTTATATTCATCAGGCATTTCCTTTCCGATTGTTATTATTAAAGGGCTGTATGTATTACAGCCCTTTATGTATGAAGTGTTTTATTTTCTGCCAATAACAGCCTTTGCCTTTTCAACAATTGTTTTCGTATCAAGACCGTAAATTTCAAAGAGCTTTGCCGGCACGCCTGAGCGTCCGAAAACATCCTGTGTGCCCACACGTTCCATAGGAACAGGACAGCCTTCAGCAAGAACTTCTGCAACAGCCGAGCCAAGACCTCCCAGGATGTTGTGTTCTTCGGCTGTGACGATTGCACCTGTTTCCTTTGCGGCTTTGATGATAATGTCACGGTCAATGGGCTTGATTGTGTGAATATTGATTACACGTGCATCAATACCCATTTCCTTGAGAGCGGTTTTTGCTTCCAATGCATAAGGAACCATAAGACCTGTTGCAATGATTGTCACATCCTTGCCCTCCGCAAGCTGCACGCCTTTGCCAATTTCAAATTTGTAGTCATCACCAAAGATTGTGGGAACCGCAAGACGTCCGAAACGGAGATAAACGGGGCCTTCATAGTCAATTGCCGCTTTTACAGCAAGACGAGCTTCGGCTGCATCAGCAGGGTTCAGAATTATCATATTGGGGATTGTTCGCATAATTCCCATATCTTCAAGACACTGGTGAGTTGCACCGTCTTCACCAACGGATATACCTGCATGAGTTGCACCGATTTTCACGTTCAGCTTGGGATAACCGATGGAGTTTCTTACCTGTTCAAAGGCTCTGCCTGCAGCAAACATTGCAAATGAGCTTGCAAAAACAACCTTTCCGCAGGTTGCAAGTCCTGCCGCAACGGATACCATGTTGCCTTCGGCAATTCCGCAGTTGATAAATCTTTCGGGATATGCCTTCAAAAAGTTATCTGTCTTGGTTGATTTTGAAAGGTCTGCATCAAGAACAACAACTCTCTCGTCGCAACCGAATTCAGCCAAAGCCGCACCGTATGCTTCACGGGTTGCCTTTTTTTCACCTATTGTATACATTAGCACGCACCTCCCAAAGATTCTATGTATTGGTCAAGTTCTTTGATTGCTTGTTCATATTGTTCGTCAGAGGGGGCATTTCCGTGCCAGCCTGCCTGATTTTCCATATATGACACACCCTTGCCCTTGACGGTGTTTGCAATGATGATTGTGGGTTTGCCCTTGCATTCTTTTGCTGAATTTACTGCTTCTGCAATCTTGTCAAAGTCGTGACCATCATCAATGCAGATTACGTTCCAGTTGAAGGCTTCAAACTTTTTGTCAAAGGGTGTTGGATTCATAACCTTTGTGATGTCGCCGTCAATCTGAAGTCCGTTGAAATCCAGAAAAGCGGTGAGATTATCCAGTTTGTAGTGTGCCGCAAACATTGCCGCTTCCCAAACCTGACCTTCTTCACATTCGCCGTCACCAAGGATTGTGAACACACGATAGTCTTTTTTGTCCAGCTTTCCTGCGAGAGCAATTCCGCAAGCTGCGCTGATTCCCTGACCAAGTGAACCTGTTGACATATCAACGCCGGGTACACCCTTCATATCAGGATGACCCTGAAGGTAGCTTTCAGCATTACGGAAGGTTTTGATGTCTTCCTTGGGGATAAAACCTCTTTCGGCAAGCGCCGCATAAAGTCCCGGTGCCGCATGACCCTTTGAAAGAACAAATCTGTCACGGTTGGGGTCTTTTGGATTTTTTGTGTCGACGTTCATTTCGGACATATAGAGATATGCCAGAATGTCTGCCGCAGAAAGTGAACCGCCGGGATGGCCTGATTTTGCGCTGTGAATCGCCTCTAACGCCATTTTGCGGATATTTGCGGCAGAAAGTTTCAATTGATTTTGGTTTGTCATTGCCTTATGCCTCCGTTTTTATATAAATTGTTAATTATATTCATTTTATTGTGTTTTAAAGCCGTTGCCCAAAACCTCCCGTGCATCCGAAAGAATGACAAATGCGTTGGGGTCAAGGCTTTTTATCAGCATTTTCAGTCGGCTGATTTCATACTTTTTCACCACACACAAAAGCACCGTTTTTTCATCACCCGTGAAGTGCGAAAATGCGTGAAGTGCGGTTGTGCCCCGTGAGAGGCTATTTGAAATCCCCCGGGATATGGATGAGGGCTTGTCTGAAATAATATATGCCACCTTGGCAAAGTTGATTCCTTCAACCATAAGGTCGATAATGTAGGTTGTGATATAAAGCGCAACCGCCGAATAAAGGGTCACTTCCCATTTTGCAAAAACAATGCCTGCAAGAATAACAATGAATGCATCAATTATCAAAACAAATCTGCCCACCGAAACGGACGGGTAGTGTTTTTTCAGAATCTGAGCGGCAATGTCTGTTCCACCGGTTGACGAGCCGGCGGTGAAAACAATCCCAAGCCCCAGTCCCATAAGAACTCCACCATATACGGCAGAAAGCAGAACATCCTGCGTCACAACAGGAAGCCATGCAAAACAGTCGGTAAGAACCGAAAGGGAAATCATCCCAAATAACGAGGAAAACATAAATCCTGCATTGAAGTATTTCAGACTCCACAGAAACAAGGGAATGTTCAGCCCCAGAATGGTAAGCCCCACGGGCAGGTTTGCCAGATGATGAAGCAAAATGGCAATTCCGCTCAGACCGCCCGGCGCAATGTTGGCAGGGACAAGAAACAAATTCAGCGAAAGTGCCGTTATCATACTGCCCAAAAGAACAACAAGGTATCTTCTCAGAAATACAGACATTTTTACATAGCTCCTTCTTTGTTTGGTATGTAAAAACGCTGCGTTTTGTCAGTCAATCAGATTTTGCAAAAGCTCCGCAATACGGTTACTGTCGCCCATCAGATAAAGATAGCCAATGAGAGCTTCAACACCCGTTGCGGATTTGTAATCCACCATATCGGCATTTTTGGGCGGGTGTGAATTTGTGTTTCTTCCCCGCTTGTAAATCTGCATTTCTTCCTCGGTGAGCTTGTCCTTTATTTTTTGGTAAAGGTCGGACTGCGCCTTTGCGTTAACAAGATGTATTGCTTCCTTGTGCAAACGGTTCACGGGAAAGTTTGCATCCTTTATGAGATAGGTTCGAACAAACAATTCATAAACCGCATCGCCGATATATGCAAGAGTCAATGGTGAATATTGTTTGGGCGAGACATTCTCGCCCAGATTAAATTGTTTCAAAAATGTATCAAGCATGGTTTAGTGTACCTCTTTGCGGGATAGTGAAGAGAAGTGGTAAAACACTTTGTGTTTCTATCTATTATCTTACAGAGGTACTAAGCCTTTGTAATCTGCTGTCCCTGAGGTGTATCCTTTACTATTATACCCATTTCCTTCAGCTTATCACGCAATTCATCAGATTTTGCCCAGTTCTTTTCAGCACGTGCCTTTGCACGTTCTTCAAGAATTGCATCAACTTCGCTGTCGGTGCTGTCTTCGGCTTTCTGCAAAAGACCAAGAACGCCGCCAAGCTCGGTGAGCATATCAATTGCATAGGTGATTACTTCCTTTGAGAAGCCTGATGTTGCGGTGATTGCCTTGTTCGCTTCGGAAACGATTTCAAAAAGAACCGAAATTGCATCGGCAGTATTCAAATCGTCATCCATTGCGGCAATATATTTTGCTTTGAAGCCGTCAAGCGTTTCAACCAACGCCTTTTCGGCATCGGTGCGTTCTGTGCGGCTTTCGGCATTGCCTGCAAGGAATCTCATATCGCTGAGACAGTTATAGATTCTGTCAAGCGCCGATTTTGATGATTCCATCAATGCTTTGCTGAAGTTGATGGGGCTTCTGTAATGTGCCGAAAGCATAAAGAAGCGGATAACTTCATAATCAAATTCTTCGGCAATTTCACGCACGGTAAAGAAGTTGCCAAGAGATTTTGACATCTTACGGTTGTCGATGTTGATATAACCGTTGTGCATCCAGTAGTTTGCAAAGGGAACGCCGTGGCAGCATTCACTCTGAGCAATTTCGTTTTCGTGGTGGGGGAAAATCAAATCCTGACCGCCACTGTGAATGTCTATTGTTTTTGCAAGGAACTTGGTTGCCATTGCACTACATTCAATGTGCCAGCCGGGACGTCCCATTCCCCAGGGGCTTTCCCATGCAGGCTCGCCCGGTTTTTGTTTTTTCCAGAGCGCAAAGTCCATGGGGTCTTCCTTGTCCTCATTGATGTTTATACGTGCTCCGCTTTCAAGATCCTCAAGAGGCTGATGTGAGAGCTTTCCGTACTGTTTGAACTTCTTTGCCGAAAAATATACGTCACCGTCAACGTTATATGCATAACCTTTTTCTTCAAGATTTTTTACGATGTCGATGATTGCATCAATATTGTCGGTTGCTCTGGGATGAACTGTGGCACGTTTGATGCCAAGACCGTCCGCATCCTTGAAGTATTCGGCAATATACTGGTCAGCAAGCTCTTTCACGGTTATTCCCAGCTCGTTTGCCTTATTAATCATTTTGTCGTCAATATCCGTGAAGTTCTGTACAAAATACACGGTATTTCCGCAGTATTCAAGGTATCTGCGGAGGGTGTCAAATATAATGAAAGGACGTGCGTTTCCGATATGGAAGTAGTTATAAACGGTGGGGCCGCAGGAATACATACGGATTACGCCTTTTTCAACGGGAACAAGTTCCTCTTTTTTTCGGTTAAGAGTGTTAAATACTTTCATTTTTATCTTCTCCTTTGCAATCAACATTTTCGAGCTTTGATTTCAGCTTTTCAAGTTCAACCCTGAGCTTGCACAAATCCATTGAAACAGGGTCGGGAATGTGAATCTGGTCAAGGTCGATTTTTGCGGGTGCAATTTTAACATTGTCACGCTTGACAATATGAGCAGGAACACCAACACAGGTGCTGTTGGGCGGAATTTCGTTGAGAACCACGGCATTTGCGGCAATTTTGCTGTTGTCGCCCACGGTAAAAGGTCCAAGAACCTTGGCACCGCTTCCGATGGTTACGTTGTTTCCGATTGTTGGATGTCGCTTGCCCTTATCCTTACCCGTACCACCAAGGGTCACTCCCTGATAAAGGGTACAGTTTTCGCCAATAATTGCCGTTTCGCCTATGACAACTCCCATACCGTGGTCAATAAACAACCCTTTTCCGATTTGAGCAGCAGGGTGAATTTCTATGCCTGTTTTTTTTCGGGCACGTTTTGAAATCCAGTCGGCAAGGAAGTAATGACCGCTTTTGTGGAGCTTGTGAGCAAGACGGTAGCTGAGAACAGCTTTAACACCGGGATACAGGAGCAACACCTGCCATTTGCTCCGTGCCGCAGGGTCACGCTCAAAAACAAGCGTTATTTCTTCGTTTAATGTTTTTATAAAACCCATATATTAAACCTCATAGTCTTATTTGTTAATCAACCGATTGCAAAAAAAGAACAGCTTCCTCTATGCAATCATAAATATTATACACCAAAGTTGTTTTATAGTAAAGCGATTTTGCTAAAATATTTTAAATTTTTTGGACTTTTTTTCTATTATTCCCTCCCCGATTGACGCAACAGAAGTTAAAAAAATTTTTTTAAAAAAAGTATTGAATTTATTTACTATATAATGTATAATAATATAGTATGCTCAAAAGTGTGCATAAAATCAAGATTATAATTCAAACGATTGTTTTGTTAATAATGAATGTGTCGTGTCGGAATTTGCAAGACAAATTCATTATAGTTGCAGAAAGGCGGAAAAGTAAAAAATGGTCTTATTGTTTTTGCTTGATGTGCTTCAGTTTATTCTGTTTGCGATAGGTTGCTATTATGTTATTATAAGTCTCTTCTCCCTTGAACACGTGAAGGGTGAAAAGAAGAATAACCGTAAAAACACATTTGCACTTCTTGTTGCGGCACACAACGAAGAATCTGTTATTAAAGATATTGTTGAAAGTCTGAAATCCCTTGAATATCCAAAAGACAAGTATCAGATTTTTGTTGTTGCCGACAACTGTACCGACAGAACTGCCGAAATTGCAAAAGAGGCAGGTGCGGTTGTTCTTGAAAGGTTTGACAACACCAAACGCGGCAAGGGCTATGCAATGGAATTTGCTTTTGACAGAATTTTTGGCATGGAAGAAAAATACGGATATTTTTGTGTGTTTGATGCAGACAACATCATCAAAAAAGATTTCCTCATTCATATGAACGACAAAATCAACGAGGGATACAGAGCCGTTCAGGGCTACCTTGACAGCAAGAATCCCTCCGACAACTGGCTGACATTTTCATACTCTCTGTGGTATTGGATAAACAACCGGCTCACCCAGCTTTCACGTGGAAACCTTGGAATCGGTTGCCGTCTGGGCGGCACGGGCTTTGCAGTTGAGGCAGACTTGATTAAACAACACGGTTGGGGCGCAACCTGTCTTGCGGAGGATATTGAATTCACCCTCAAACTTGCGTTGAGTGACATCAAGGTTGGCTGGGCGCACGAAGCAGTTGTATATGACGAAAAACCCCGTGATATGGGTGTTTCGGTTAGGCAAAGACAGCGTTGGTCACAGGGAATTGCCGATGTTGCATCACGTTATATTATGCCCCTTTTGAAAAAGGGCGTGAAGGAAAAATCCCTTGAGTCACTTCATATGGTTATGAATTTCTGGGGCGACGCACTTTATCTTGTTTCCATGGGCGTTCTCACCCTTGAATATATAATGATGTTTTTTGTCAGCAAGACTTCATCGGCTTATGAGCTGTTTTGCAGAACATGGGATGAACCATGGAAGATGTTCCTGCTCACAACCCTTGTGGTTATGAACAACGTTCTTGTTGTTGCGGCACTTTATAATGACAGAAAGCTTGACAAATGCGTGATGAAAAACATTGCAGGATTTATATTCTATATCATCAGCTGGATTCCCGTGGGAATCATCGGCGCACTCAAAAAAAATAAAAAGGAATGGTTCCACACACCCCATTCCGGAAGTGACAGATAAAATATTTTAAGGAGCAAAAAATTATGGAAGTTTTTATTGAACAAATTGTTAGAAAAAGAAGAACCTTGTCGGACACCTTGATTGTCCTTGCTCTTGCGGCAGCCAGCGTGTTTTTGAGTATGTTTTTATTCTTGCTGTCTGCAAAATTCCAAATGCTCGGCACAATTTTTGTTTTGGCAATAGCTGCGGTTTTCTATTTCGCTTATATCCTTGCAACTTCAAGAAATCTTGAATATGAATATTCAATGGTTAATCACGAAATTGACATTGACAAAATTATGAATCAGAAAAGAAGAAAAAGACTCATAACCATCAACGTGAAAAAGATGGAGGCTTTTGGCAAAAAAGGCAGAGGTTCGGACTATGAAAAATATATTTCCGATTCATCCGTAAAAAAGATTTATGTCTGCGCCGACAAAACAGCCGACAACGTGTTCTATGCCGTTTATTTTAACGAAGGAAGCAAATATATGCTTCTGTTCTCACCCAAACAGGAAATTATTGATATGATTGTGAAATTCAATCCGAGAGAAAAGTTTGACATATGATTGACTGCGGTGTTGATATTATTGAAATTTCCAGAATACGCCAGGCTGTTGAAAAAAACAGTGGCTTTTTGAAAAAAGTATTTTCGGAAAAAGAAATTGAATATTTTGAGTCTTCGGGCAGCAGAATTGAGACCCTTGCCGGTTTTTTTGCTGCCAAAGAAGCCTTTGTCAAGTACAAAAAAACCGGACTGAGGGGGCTGGAGCTTTCGGAAATTTCTGTTGAACACGAAAAGCTTGGGGCTCCTTTTGTGGTTTTTCGGGGCAGAAAACAAAATCTGAGTCTGAGCATTGCACACAACAAATCTCAGGCTGTTGCAGTTATTTGCGGCGAAAGCCAAAAAATCGAGTTGTCCCGGGATACACAAATGAAGGATTTAATTCCCCAACGCAGTGCAGATGCACACAAGGGCGATTGCGGCAGGGTTTTTATTGTTGCAGGCTCCGAGGGCATGACGGGTGCGGCTGTGCTTTCGGCAAGGGGCGCACTCAGAAGCGGCGCAGGACTTGTGACCGTTGGGACGGCGGCTTCGGAACGTCCCATTATTGCAAACGGAGTCATTGAGGCAATGACCGTTGCCCTTGATTCCGAGGACGGCAAAATTATTGATTCCGCAACCGAAAAGATTCTTGAATACGCCAAAAGGGCTGACAGCGTGGTGTTGGGTCCGGGTCTTGGTCAAAACCAACACATACACAAGGTTTTGCGCAGACTCCTTTCGGAATATGATGGAAAGATTGTTATTGATGCTGACGGGCTCAATGCCCTGAGCGAAAATTGTGATATTCTTGACGAAAGACGGTGTGAGGTTGTGATTACGCCTCATCCGGGTGAAATGTCAAGGCTGATAAAAAAAGAAATTGGTGAAGTTCAGAGTAACCGTGAACAGCTGGCCTCGGAGTTTGCCCTAAGATACGGAATTACTGTTGTGCTCAAAGGGCGGAATACCGTGATTGCAGGGTGCAAAACAAAAAACGCAGATTGCAAACTGCATATAAACACAACAGGAAACTGCGGAATGGCAACAGGCGGAACGGGAGATGTTCTTTCGGGCGTTGTTGCAGGCTTTATGGCGCAGGGATTATCGGCATATGATGCGGCTGTGCTTGGTGCATATATTCACGGAAAAGCCGGAGACATTGCAGCAAATAAATACGGTATTCACGGACTTGTTGCAGGGGATGTTGCGGAGGCTGTTGCCTTTGCCATTGCCCATGAGATTGGGAATTCAGATTTTAAAGAAGAGTTGATATTATGAGAACAAATTTGCGCACCTGGGCTGAAGTTAATCTTGACGCAATCGGACACAATGTGCGGGAAATCAAAAAATGCCTCCGTGAAGGGGTTAAGCTCCTTGCGGTTGTTAAGGCAGACGGCTATGGTCACGGTGCATATCAGACAGCGGTAACTGCCCTGAAAAACGGTGCGGAGTTCCTTGCTGTTGCTTTCCTTGACGAAGCTGTTGAGCTGAGACGAAAGGGAATTGTTGCACCCATTCTGATTCTCGGCAACTCAACCGATGATGACATTGACGGAATTGTTGATATGGATGTTACGGCTACCGTTTCGGATGTTGAGTTTGCAAAAAAACTGTCAGCAACGGCAATGGAAAAAGGTAAAACAGCACGTATTCACATAAAAATTGATACGGGAATGTCACGAATAGGTTTTTTAGCAGACAGTGATGCAAACCTAAACTGCTCACGTGATGAAATATTGAAAATCGCAGAACTTCCCAACCTTGAAATTGAAGGGATGTTCACTCATTTTGCATCAGCGGACGAACCCGACGGCGGTTATACCCAAATGCAATATGACAGATTTATGAGTATGAGCGAAGAACTGGAGAAAAAAGGCTTACATATTCCCATAAAGCACGCCTGCAACAGCGCAGGAATCGTCAGATTCCCCCATATGCAGCTTGATATGGTCAGGGCAGGAATTATTATTTACGGAATGTACCCCTCAAGAAATTTTGACAAAACATTGATTGACCTTTTGCCTGCAATGAACTTCAAAAGCAGGATTACACAAGTTAAGGAATACGACAAAGGAACCTGCCTGAGCTACGGTATGACGCACACACTCGAAGAAAAATCAAGGATTGCAACCGTTTCGGTTGGTTATGCCGACGGGTACAGACGGAATCTTTCGGGCAAAGCAAAGATTTTTGTCAATGGAAAATGTGTTGAACAATTGGGAAGAATTTGTATGGATCAATGTATGATTGACGTTACAAAGGTTAATAATATAAATGTCGGTGATGAAGTTACCTTGTTCGGTTCAACCGGTATTTCGGTTGACTGCATCGCAGAACTGCTTGACACAATCAATTATGAAGTGACTTGCGGTATTAGTAAAAGAGTCCCCCGCATTTATATTGAAAACGGAGAAAGTATAGGAATCTGCAACCACCTTATGAATGAAGAATATCTATAAATACATAAGGTTAGCCTGACAGAAGCTGTGGTGGGTTGCGATTAATGGCTGAAACAAGTCATACTGCGTATAATATAAAAGGATTTGATGTGGGAGGCTTTTGTGATGAATAACCGAGGCAAAAAACATATGCAGGAATCGGAGAATTTTTGCAAGTTGCACAGTCTTGCCCGGGGTTACAAGGAAATGTCCCGTATCAATCTTGAGTTGGCAGAGGAAACGGTGGCTTCTGACAATGAAGCGCTGGAGCTTTGCGAACAAAAATTTGCGGAGTGTGAATAATTGTGGTTATTAAAAGAGGCGATATTTATTATGCAGATCTCAGTCCTGTGGTGGGTTCTGAACAGGGAGGTGTGCGTCCTGTGCTTATTATCCAGAACGATATTGGAAATAAATACAGTCCAACAGTGATTGCAACGGCAATTACCTCGCAGATAAACAAGGCAAAAATGCCTACTCATATTGAGCTTGATGCCAACGAATACGGTCTTTCAAAGGATTCGGTTGTGTTGGCTGAGCAAATCAGAACCATCGACAAACGACGGTTAAAAGAAAAAATAGGGCATCTGGACGACGAGCTTATGATAAGGGTAAACGAAGCGCTTGAAATCAGCTTTGGTCTGGTGTGACCCAAAAGGGGGATTACAAATGAAGAAAAAAGGTTTTAAGTTTTGGTTAATTGTTGCTGTGGTTTGCACGGGGCTATTGTTCGTGAACGTTATTGCAGAGCCCGGAACAAATGAGGACCCGCTGATTTCAAAATCTTATATCGAAAATATTCTTATCCCAAGAATTGAAAAACTGATTGACAGCAAGGTTTCGGGTGGTGGCGGAAACTCAGGCACATCCTCCGCCTTTACGGTTGTTGAAGCCCGTGCAGGGCAGGAAATAATTTGCGGAGCAGGTGCGGAACTGATTCTCAGAATGGGTTCGGCAAGCATAATTGCAACTGCAAAGGGCGGTCTTGCGGACACAACAAGCGGCTATGACCTTGCAAACGGAACAGCAATGCCCTCCAATCATCTGCTGGTTGTTCCCGTTGCTGACGGCAGGGGCGTCAAAGCTCAGACAAATGTAATTGTTCTTGTTAAGGGCAGTTATTCAATCAGATAGTACAAAGATTCTTCGCCAATGGCTCAGAATGACCGTAATACACACAAAAAACGAGTCATCCTGAGTGAAGGGAAGAATCTTTTTTTGAATCGAAAATCCGCAGCACAAATGTCCTGCTGATAAATTTTTGCAAAACTTATTATTTGTTGAGGTTTGCCTCAAGAGTGTCCATGCTGTCTTTGATTTCCTTGGGGAGCTTATCGCCGAACTGAGCAAAGAATTCTCTCTGATTTGCAAGGTCTTCCTTCCATGCATCAATGTCGATTGAGAGGAGTTCGTCAACAACTTCGTCGCTGAGGTCAAGTCCGTCAAGCTGAAGGTCAGCCTTGTTGGGAACATAACCGATTTCTGTTTCAACGGCGTCAACCTTGCCTTCGCAACGGTCAAGAATCCAGTTGAGAACACGCATATTGTCGCCAAATCCGGGCCACATAAAGTTGCCGTCCTTGTCAAGTCTGAACCAGTTTACATTGAATACTTTGGGAGGATTTGCAATCTTCTTACCCATATCATACCAATGCTGGAAGTAATCAGCCATGTTATAGCCAACGAAGGGACGCATTGCCATGGGGTCACGTCTTACAACGCCAACTGCACCTGCAGCTGCTGCTGTTGTTTCAGATGCCATTGTTGCACCAACAAATACACCGTGATCCCAGTCACGAGCCTGATATACCAGCGGAGCTGTCTTTGCACGGCGGCCGCCGAATACGATTGCTGAAATGGGAACACCCATGGGATTTTCAAACTCTGAAGAAATGCAGGGGCAGTTCTTCGCAGGAGCTGTGAATCTTGAGTTGGGATGTGCCAGCTTGTTGCCGTCAGCAGTATATGCTTTTCCGTCAACCTTTGCCCCCTTCCATTCAATTGCATTTGAGGGAGGATTCTTGTCAAGACCTTCCCACCAAACTGTCATATCTTCTTCGTTGATTGCAACGTTTGTGAAGATTGTGTTCTTCTTTGTTGCCTCCAATGCATTGAAGTTTGATTTTTCAGAAGTACCGGGAGCAACACCAAAGAAACCTGCTTCGGGGTTGATTGCATAAAGTCTGCCGTCTTCGCCAACACGGAGCCAAGCGATGTCGTCACCAACTGTCCATACTTTGTAGCCCTTTTCCTGAAGGAACTTGGGAGGAATAAGCATAGCCAAGTTTGTCTTACCGCAAGCCGAGGGGAATGCAGCACAGATGTACTTAACTTCGCCCTGGGGATTTTCAAGACCGAGGATGAGCATATGTTCAGCCATCCAGCCTTCCTTCATACCCTGATATGAAGCAATACGGAGCGCAAAGCACTTCTTTCCGAGGAGAACGTTTCCGCCGTAAGCTGAGTTAACAGACATGATTGTGTTGTCCTGGGGGAAGTGAACGATGTATCTTTCGTCAGGATTCACATCCTTCTTTGCATGGAGACATTTAACAAAATCGCCGTCTTCACCAAGAGCTTCAGCAACATCCTTGCCAACTCTTGTCATGATGTCCATGTTGAGAACAACGTAAATACTGTCAGTAAGTTCAACACCGATTTTTGAGAAAGGTGAACCAACGGGACCCATTGAATAGGGGATAACGTACATTGTTCTGCCTTCCATTGAACCGTCATAAAGTGCGTTGAGCTTTGCATACATTTCAGCGGGTGCCATCCAGTTGTTGATGGGGCCTGCTTCTTCTTCGGTTTCGGTACAGATAAATGTTCTGTCTTCAACACGAGCAACGTCATTTTCTGCTGTTCTGTGGTAGTAACAACCGGGGAGCTTTTCCTGGTTGAGTTTAATAATTTCGCCGCTTTCAACAGCTTCTGCACGGAGTGCCTCAAGCTGTTCTTCAGAACCGTCAATCCAAACAACGTTGGCGGGCTTACAGAGGGCTTTCATTTCTTCAAGCCAAGTAAGAACTTTTTTGTTTGTAGTCATTATTTTGACCTCCTTATATATTGAATATTAATTTAATACAAAATAATATACAGAAGAAATTTCAACTTCTCCCTTGTTTAACATAATATCATAGTTTTTGCAAGATTTCAATACTTTTCTGACAAAAATTTAACAAAATTTTGTGCTTGCAAATATGTTTCGATTGTTGTTATTGAACACAATTGCCTTTAAACAGGGTTCCCACGGATTTTCCTTCAAAAATATCGTATATTTTTTCGGGTGATGCGCCGTTGGAAATAATCATATCAATACCTGACGGATTTACAATTTCCGCCGCTTTCAGCTTTGTCACCATACCACCGGTTCCACGGCGGCTTCCTGCACCACCGGCAATTGCGTATATTGACTCGTCCACCTTTTCAACCATGGGAATCAGCTTTGCATCAGGGTTTTCCTGAGGATTGCTGTCATAAAGGCCGTCAATATCCGAAAGGATAATCAAAAGCTGTGCATCAACCAGTTTTGCGATATAAGCCGAAAGAGTATCGTTGTCACCAAATTCAAGCTCATAGGTTGAAATCACATCGTTTTCATTGACAATTGGAATAACGCCGTATTCAAACATTGTTTCAAAGGTATTTTTTGTGTTTTGATAACGCTCGCTGTCGTCAAGAATGAATTTTGTGAGGAGAACCTGTGCTGAGGAGTGACCATATTCCGAAAAAAAGCGGTCATACATAGAAACAAGAGTTGCCTGACCGATTGCGGCAAGAGCCTGTTTTTTTCGGGTTTCGGATGGTTTTTCGGCGAGATTGAGCTTTCCCACACCTGCGCCAACCGCACCGCTGGAAACAAGAACAACCTCGATTCCACGGTTGCGGAGGTCTGAAACAACACGAACAATACTCTCAATTTTTTTTATGTTTAACTTTCCCGTTTCATAGGTTAATGAAGAAGTACCAACTTTGATGACAATTCTTTTCATAACGCTTCGCCTTCCTTGTCTTTTTTAATAATGTGCGAATTTGCAAAATCCCCCCATTATGGTTTAGTATACTAATTTTTGGGATTGTTGTCAAGATTGAAATACAGGTGTTGAAATATATTGTTTTTTGTGGTAAAATGTAAAAGAATTTCAAATAAGGAGAAAAAACATATGAAAAAATTTTTTAGAATTATTGCAATGATACTTTGTCTGGGAATGCTTTCGGGCTGTGGCAGCGAAGAACCCGCAAAAGAGGCTTCAGCACCTGCTCCCACCGTCGAAGCAAAGCCCGAACCCAAGCCCGAACCCAAACCCGAAGATGAGTTTATTAAAAAATATATTGACACAACCGAAAGACCAATCGGTGTTATGATTGACAACGATGACAAAAATGCAAGACCTCAGGCAGGAATCGAGGATGCATATCTGGTATACGAAATGGTTGTTGAGGGCGGAGCAACTCGTTTTTTTGCTCTGTTCCGCAATACAGAAACAGAAAAAATAGGACCTGTTCGTTCTTCAAGACATTATTTTCTTGACTTTGCCCTTGAAAATGATGCAATATACACTCACTTTGGTTGGAGCCCCAATGCATCTGCTGATATTCCTGCCCTTGGTGTTAAAAACATAAATGGTATTCAGGGCGGCGATGATTCCATATTCTGGCGTGAACAAAAGTTCAAGGGCGACTGGCACAGTGCATACACAAGTATTGAAAAAATCAAAAAGCGTGCCGAAGACAAAAAATATTCACTTGAAACCGACCACAAAAACGGCTTGAAATATTCAGCCGAAAGTGTTTCCCTTTCGGCTGAAAACAAGGCAACCGAAATAAAACTCCCATATTCGGGAAGATATAACACAGGTTATGTTTATAATGAAGAAAAGGGTGTTTATGAAAAGCTTATCCATGGCGCACCTCACAAAATGCAAAGCGGTGCGGTTGTTGAATTCAAAAACGTGATTATTGTTCTTGTGGCGGATACCGATCTGGGTGACGGCACAGCAAGACGAAACATCAACACTGCAGGAAGCGGCAAGGGCTATTATATAACCAACGGACGCTATGAAGAAATCACATGGTCAAAGCCCTCCAGAAGCGGAAATACCGTATACAAAAAGGCCAACGGCGAAGAGCTTGTTATCAATACAGGAAAAACCGTTGTCAACCTCATCAATCCGTCAACAGGGGTTGAAATTAAGTAACTCAAAAGGAATTTGGTTTATGAAGATAAAAAATCTTGAACTGAAAAACAATGTTTTTCTTGCACCAATGGCAGGGATAACCGACAAGGCTTTCAGGATGATAACAAAGCCCTTTGGCCCCGGACTTATGTATACCGAAATGGTGTCGGGCAAGGGACTGTTTTACAAAAGTCAAAAAACAGCTGACCTTCTCACCACCGAAGAAGTGGAAAAACCCGTTGCAACTCAGCTTTTTGGTCACGAGCCTCAGGTTCTTGCGTCAATTGCACAGCAGTCTTTGGAATTTGGTGCCGAAATGATTGATATAAACATGGGCTGTCCTGCTCCAAAGATTACAGGAAGCGGCGACGGCTCGGCATTGTCAAAAACACCACAGCTTGCTGGCGAAATTGTTGCGGCAGTGGTGAAATCGGTTGATGTTCCGGTTACGGTAAAAATCCGCAAAGGCTGGAATGAGACCATGGTTAATGCCGTTGAAATGGCAAAAATTGCCGAAGCCAACGGAGCCTCCGCCATAACCATTCACGGAAGAACAAGAGAGCAATTTTACAGCGGCACAGCAGACCTCGACATAATCAAAGCGGTGAAAAATGCGGTTTCCGTCCCGGTTATAGGAAACGGCGATATTGTTGACGAAGAAAGTGCAAAGCACATGCTTGAATATACGGGCTGTGACGGAATTATGATTGGCAGAGCGGCGCAGGGAAACCCGTGGATTTTTGAGCAGATTATTCATTTTCTTGAAACAGGCGAAAAACTTCCTCCTCCCACCCTTGAGGAGCGTGGCAATATGATGCGCAAGCATCTTGACCTGCTGGTTGAATATAAGGGCGATTACCGTGGGATTCAGGAAGCACGGAAGCATATGGCGTGGTACATCAAGGGCTGTCGGGGCGGTGCAAAACTTCGTGATGCCATTATGAAGGCAAACACAAAGGATGAAATGCTTGAATTAATTGAATTGGTAAAATAATAGGGTCTGTAACAAATGTCAGGGGCTGACATAAAGATTCTTCGCCCGTGGCTCAGAATGACATCAAAGCGGTCATTTTGAGTGCAGCAAAGGATTTTTCAAAAGTTATTTGCCCCACCTTTTCCTAAAAAACCAAATAAAATGTGGGGTGTTGCATCACGCAACACCCCACATTTAATATGTTTGTATATCTTCAGGTTTAAACCCCTTTTGAGGCTTGCGGGCAGTTGTTGCAAAGGTCACGGCATAAACGTGCTTTGCTCCTGCCTGCTTCAATGCACGACTGCATTCAATAATGGTTGCCCTTGTGGTACACACATCATCAACCAAAAGAAAGGTCTTGCCCGACACCGCCTGGGAATCCGCCACCATACTGTTTTTGAGATTTTCCTCACGTTCATGAAAATTCAAGCCCGTCTGCCGAGGCGTTTGACGGATTTTTCTGATTGCATTTTTCATAAGCGGAATATGGGTCAGTGGTGACAAATGCTTTGCAATCAGCTCAACATTATCAAAGCCCTGCTCTCGCTTTTTGTCGGTGTGTGACGGCGCACAGCAGATGAAGTCAAAAGAAATATCACCATAATGCTCGCATACAGTTTCACAAAGGAAGTTCGCATAAGTTTTTGCATATGACGGAATACCCTGTTTTTTGAAACGCAAAACAGAATCCTTCACCAGTTGGTCATATTCAAATGACGAAGCAATACGGTCAAAATATTTTGTGGGGTGGTCATAACAAAAATGACACAGCCTCCGTTTTCCGTAGCTCACAACAGGCTTACCACACTTCGTGCAGCACAGTCGGATATCACTTTCCGCAATTTTCACAGCACATTCAATGCAAACATTTTCCTTTGAATCAGGTTCAAGGATTTTGTCGCAGAAAACACATTGTTCAGGAAAGAAAAATTTTATTATTATTCTGAAAGGGTTAAAATATCTCATCTTCCTTGCATTCTCAGACGTTTCATCACATCATTTGCCTTGCCGAAATAATTGGTCAGTTCCACATATTCACGGTAGATTTTTTCGTATTTCTTTGTATTTTCAAGGTTGGGATAATATGTTTTTTCGCTCTTGTCAGCAATCACATCAGCAGCAGTCTGAACATCTTCAAAATATCCTCCTGCAACAGAAGCAAAAATCGCACTTCCCTTTGCCCCTGCCTGAGTGCTGCTTGCAATTTTAATTTCTTTGCCCAGCACATCTGCATAAATCTGCATCAGCAAAGGATTCTTTTGTGAAATTCCGCCTGCGGCATGGATTTCGTTTATTTCAATACCGTTTTCTTCATAAAGGTCAACAATGGCCTTTGTTCCAAATGCTGTTGATTCAATAATTCCTCTGAAGATTTCTTCGGGCTTGGTCAGCAAATTGAGTCCAAGAATAAGTCCCGTCAAATCATAATCCGCAAGGGGAGTACGGTTGCCGTTCCACCAGTCAAGAACAAGAATTCCGCTTTCGCCAACCGTCAACTGCTCGGCTTTTTCGGTCATATATGCAAATATGTTTTTGCCCTGAGCCTTTGCCTCCTGCTCATATTTTTCGGGAACACAGTTTTTGATAAACCAGTCAAAGCTGTCACCAACACACGCCTGCCCCGCTTCGTAAGCAACAAGCCCCGGAACAATACCGTCCATAACACTTCCGCAAATGCCCGCAACGGGCTTGTCATTTTTGCTCATAACAATGTGGCAGGTTGAAGTGCCGATAATCAGCATCAGCTTTCCCCCGTCAACAATACCTGCGGCAGGAAGTGCGGCATGGGCATCAATAATGGGAACAGCAACAGCCGTGCCCTGTGCAAGTCCCGTGAGCTTGCTTCCGTATTGGTTGATTTCGCCCAGCTTTGTGCCCGTGGGGAGAACATTGTCGGAAATTTTTGTGCCGATAATGTTGCCCATTCTGCTGTCAAGCTTGCCCCAGAATTCATTTGAAGGATAACCTGTTGTTTTGTTCCAGAGTCCCTTGTAGCCTGCCATACAACTGCTGTGGGTTTCAATTCCCGTCATCTGCCAGGTGAGCCAGTCTGCCGCTTCAACAAACCGAAAAGCCTTTTCATAAACTTCGGGAGCTTTGTGCAGAGTTTCGTATATTTTGGGGAATATCCACTCGGACGAAACCTTCTTGCCATATGTATCAAGCCATTTTGCCTTTTCGGCTTCCGCAAGGGCTGTGATTTCATCAGCTTCGGGCTGTGCGCTGTGATGCTTCCAGAGCTTCACATACGCCTGAGGATTGTTCTTGAATTCGTCAAGAAAACAAAGGGGTGTTCCATCCTCTGTCACGGGAAGAACCGTGCAGGAAGTGAAGTCAAGTCCGATTCCCGCCACCTCGTGGGGCGAAACTCCCGATTTTGCAAAAATGTCGGTCAGGGTATGCTGCAATGCATCAAGATAGTCCTGCGGATGCTGGATTGCAGTTGTCTTTTCGAGGTCAGTGCCGTCAAGGAACTTTCCCTCAATAACCCCGTGAGGATAAGGAAATTCCGCAACCGCAACCTCGGCACCATTGGTCATATCAACAAGAAGCGCTCTTGCCGAAAGTGTCCCGTAATCTATTCCAACAGAATATTTTTTCATAAGTATCAACTCCATATATCAATATTTTAAACTTCATCAAATTTCAAAAGTTACTGTGATGTGAAGTTCAAATCTTTGTTTTATAAATTCTGATTTGTCCCAGAACAACCGAATTTTCCACTTCTGCATCCGAAAGATTAACAATTTTTTTCTTTTTCCATTGTTTCAATAATCTTGTCACGCATCATCGGTTAGCCTTTCAGTTTTGATATACTGCTATTTTATCATACTTAGGGAAAAATGTAAATGGGCATGATGAAAAATGAATAGTATTCCTTCTTCCTTATTCACTATTACTTATTACTTTCCAAAAATCGACAAGATTTTTTAAGGAATAGTGAATAGTGAATAGGTAATAAGTAAAATCGACAAGATTCTGACGAACCTTGTCGATTTTTGGAGGCGCCACCCGGATTTGAACCGGGGGATAGAGCTTTTGCAGAGCTTTGCCTTACCACTTGGCTATGGCGCCATATTAAGTTTTAGAACAAAAGGACGCGGAATCTTGCGTCCTTTTGTCTTTAATTGGAGCGGAAGCCGAGGTTCGAACTCGCGACGTTCACCTTGGCAAGGTGACGCTCTACCACTGAGCCACTCCCGCATAATATAGTATATTCACCAATTCAAAAAAAGTGAATGGTGCCTCCGGGCGGAATCGAACCACCGACACGAGGATTTTCAGTCCTCTGCTCTACCGACTGAGCTACAGAGGCATATAGCCTGGAAATTTGTTTTATATAGAGGAAGCCGAAATGACTTCCTCTACAAAAACTTTGGCGATCCGGATGGGGCTCGAACCCACGACCTCCAGCGTGACAGGCTGGCATTCTAACCAACTGAACTACCGGACCAAATGTGGTGGGCACAATAGGGCTCGAACCTATGACCCTCTGCTTGTAAGGCAGATGCTCTCCCAGCTGAGCTATGCGCCCACATTTTCGGTTGTCGTTTTTTTGAATCTCTCAATCAACGACATCGGCTATTTTAACACTATTATAACCAAAAGTCAAAGGCATCACGAGCAATTATACCCAATTACATTCAATTATCTATATACTTTCATTAATTTTCTCACTTTTTCATTAAATTTCACAGTTTTTGAGGACATAGATGTGCAACGGGACATTCGCCGCATCCGGGCTTCCTTGCATCGCAAAATTCTCTGCCGTGAAAAACCAGACAATGACAAAAATGCGACTGTTTTTCGGACGGAACAATTTTCAGCAAATCAAGCTCAATCTTGTACGGGTCTTTGTTGGTGGTGAGGCCCATTCTGTTTGAAAGCCGTGTTGCGTGGGTATCAACCACAATCCCCGGAATCCCGAAAACATCCCCCAAAACAAGGTTTGCGGTTTTTCTGCCAACCCCCGGAAGGGTGAGAAGCTCCTCCATTGTCTGCGGCACTTCACCGCCAAAATCCGAAATCAGCTTTTGGCAGCAGGCAATTATGTTTTTGGTTTTATTTCTGAAGAATCCCGTTGACCGTATATATTCCGAAAGCTCGGCGGGGTCGGCAACGGCAAAATCCTCAACGGTTTTGTATCTTTCAAAAAGGGCAGGCGTTACCATATTCACCCTTGCATCGGTGCATTGTGCTGCAAGCTGGGTGGCAATGAGCAACTGCAGAGCAGAGTTATAATCAAGGGTACAGTCAGCATCGCCGTAAACTTTGTCAAAAACTGCTATAATTTCAAGAACTCTTTGGCGTTTTTTTTCAAGATTTTCTTTCATTTTTTCAATATTCCCCTTGCAAAAAATTTTTATTTATTGTATAATGTATTTTGATTTGACATTTATTTTAGAGTATTATATAACAAAATTTAATTTTTGTAAACATAAGAGGAGGAATTTTAAATGTTTGAACTTGAAAGAGTTACAAAAGCTGACCCCGAACTTGCTGCTGCCATAAAAAATGAAATCGGCAGACAGAGAAGCAAAATCGAGCTTATTGCATCAGAAAACTTTGTCAGCCCTGCGGTTATGGAAGCTATGGGCACACCCCTTACAAATAAATATGCCGAGGGCTATCCCGGCAAGAGATATTACGGCGGATGCGAATTTGTTGACGTTGTTGAAGACCTT
Source organism: Clostridia bacterium (assembly GCA_045647905.1). Classification (GTDB taxonomy): domain Bacteria; phylum Bacillota; class Clostridia; order Monoglobales; family Monoglobaceae; genus SIG440. Next base: position 389 of record JAZRMZ010000186.1, on the reverse strand, counting down.
GCAAGAGAAAGAGCAAAGGAGCTTTTTGGTGCTGAATTTGCAAATGTTCAGCCCCATTCAGGCGCACAGGCAAATCTTGCCGTATTCTTTGCAACAATGGAACCCGGTGACACATACCTTGGTATGAACCTTGCCCACGGCGGACATCTGAGCCACGGTTCGCCCGTTAATATTTCGGGTAAATACTTCAACGTTGTTCCCTACGGTGTTGATGACGTTACACACAGAATAGACTATGATGCACTCCGCAAACTTGCAATTGAGAACAAGCCCAAGCTTATTTTGGCAGGCGCAAGTGCTTATGCACGTGAAATCGACTTTGCAAAATTCCGTGAAATTGCGGACGAAGTTGGTGCATACCTGATGGTTGATATGGCGCACATTGCAGG
>JAZRMZ010000185.1:0-2794 GCA_045647905.1 Clostridia bacterium | reverse complement strand
TTGCCGCAAAAACAAGACAAATATATATGATGAGCGAAACCTGTTATTATTATCCCTGCGCCATTTATTGCCGTGAGAAATACCGCAGTGGTGATATGGGTAAATTTGTCTATGGCGAATCCCAGTATTATCACGATATTTGCGAAATGTACAGCGATTTTTCACGTTCTGGAGGACCAGACTGGAGACGAGTGGCAGGTATTCCCCCAATGTTTTATCCCACTCATTCTATATCCATGCTCTTTTCTGCAATTGATCAGTATGCCCTCAAGGTATCCTGCATGGGCTACAGAGATAATCATCCGGACAATATTTACGGCGAAGAAAAGAATAACTGGGCAAATCCTTTCAGCAATGAAACTGCAATTTTTCAGATGTCGGGAGGAGGAATTGCGCGTATAAATGAATTCCGTCGTGTGGGAATCAACAAGCCCTCGTCGTATATCACTTGTATGTACGGGGATAAAGGTGCGTATGAATGTTCGGTTACGACACAAACCTTCCAGAGAGGTATTTCAAGCGGCGAAGAACCGTATCTTGAAAATGTGGGGCATTTGATCAATACCATTGACTATAATGAGGATCTGAAAAACGGAAGAATAGATATGCAAAAAGACCCCATATCCGTCAAGTACTTAGTAGGGTTTGCACCCATTCAGAATAGAGAAAGACTCCCGAAAACAATGCAGAACATCCCCAAGGGCAATCATTACAGCAGTCATCCTTTTTTGGTTGATGATTTTGTCAGAGCGGTTGTAAGCGGAAAGCTGCCTCCGAACAATGCGTGGGAATCCGCAAGATACATGATTCCCGGATTGATTGCACACCAATCGGCGTTGAAAGATGGTGAATTGATGAGTATTCCCGATTTGGGCAACGCACCAAAGGACTGGGAACCCATAACATATGAATTTAAGGATAACTATGAGGATATGAGTAAATTCTATGATCCCGGTGTGCACGATTATATGAATTTGTAGTGAATATGGGAGAAACAGGAACTATGAAATTGAGTGTTTGTGTTGATATGATGTTTTCGTACTGCGATTTTTATGACCGCTTTGCGGAAGTTAAGGAACACGGTATTGATACGATTGAGTTCTGGAAATGGACAAACAAGGATATTGATAAAATTGTTGAAAGCACAATGGGGGTTTCGGTGTTTAATATTGACAGTACCGATGAAAAACTTTCCTATGATTTGTCAAGAGGTATTTTGAACGACGGACGTGCAGAAGAGTTTGTTTTTGCATTGAATGAGAGTATTCCCGTATACAAAAAGCTCAATGCATCGGCTATGATTGTGCTTATTGGTGAAAATATGGACTATAATGAGGAAAATGTTCTGAAATGTCTTAATGCGGCAAAGCCCATAGCGGAGAAAAATGGTATAACCCTTGTTGTTGAACCCTTAAACAATATTGACAGAGAGGGATATTCAATGCCTTATGCCACACCGCTTTTTGAGGCGTTGAGGAGTGTTGATAGCCCTAATATAAAGATGCTTTATGATATTTATCATCAGAATATGATGGGAGATTTTGACCTTGAGGAAATCAGAAGAAATATTGATTTGATTGGGCATTTTCATGTGGCAGACTGCCCGGGGCGTCACGAACCCGGAACGGGGAATGTTGATTATGTGAAAATTCTGAAGGAGATTGACAAGATGCCATATAATGGTTATATTGGTCTTGAATACAGGGCAACAAAAAAAGACGGTGAGACATTTGGCTTTTTGAAGGAGGTAGGAGCGATTGTTTAAGGTGTGTATTATCAGCTGCGGAATGATTGCCAACAGCGCACACATCCCTGCATATAAGAAGTTTGTGGAGGATTTTGAAATTGTCGGTGTTTGTGACATTAATGAAAAAGCGGCAAGAGATACAGCAGAAAAACACGGGATTCAGGGGTGGTATACAGATGCGGAAACGATGCTTGACGAGTTGAAGCCGGATGTTGTTTCGGTTTGCGTCCCTAATTGTTTTCATAAGGAATATACCCTTATGGCGCTGAATAAGGGAGCAAATGTCCTGTGCGAAAAACCTCTGGCCGTCAGGTATGCTGACGCTGTTGAAATGTTTCAATGTGCCAGGGATAACAATAAACTTCTTATGGCGTGCCAGAGTATGCGCTTCACCCCCGACAGACTGGCCGCAAAAAGGTATATTGAAGAAAATTCGGTTGAGGATTTTTATTATGGCGAGCTTGCCCGTATACGCAGACGTGGTATACCAACATGGGGAACTTTTCATATGAAGAAAATAAGCTGCGGAGGTGCATTTGTTGATATTGGCGTGCATATGCTGGATGCTTTGGTGTGGCTTATGGGAAATCCGGAGGTGAAAAGCGTAGTTGCAACTGCAATGCAGAATCATAAAAACGAAATTGGTTCAATTGTGAAAAGCGGAGCTTTGCTGGGCAGTGTTGAAAACGCCCGCAAATTCGATCCTGCTGAAATGGATGTTGAAGACTTTTCCTGCGGTATGATTACGTTCAAAAATGGTGCCAAAATAGTATTTAAGGTGGCATGGGCGGCAAATATTCCGGAATGTTCGGATATACGCCTGGTGGGAAAGAAAAAAGGAATATATTTGCCTGAATGTAAGGTTTACTCAGGTGAAATCGAAGAAGAAATACTTGTCACGGAAGAATGTCCTTATGAAACACCCTTTGCCGGACATATGTATATAGCAGATAACTTGAGAAGGGTTTTGAAAGGTGAGGCAGAGCCCGTAGTTAAACCTCAAGAAACCCTGAATGTTACACAAATGATAGAGCTGTTTTATAAATC
>JAZRMZ010000184.1:0-2030 GCA_045647905.1 Clostridia bacterium | reverse complement strand
ACATTATCAATATCATCTGGCTTAATAACCTCTTCTTTATGTCGCTTTTTCTCGGCATAAATAACTGTTTCCGGGGTTTCTTTTGACACTTTTGTGTAGAATTCAACCTCATATCCCAACATTTGGTCAAGACTTCCAGTGCCGTCTACATAAACACGTTCGTTAATCTGAACTTCGTTTTCATCCATATCAACGCTGTGCGGTGTCAGCTTTTCTCCCGGTACAGCTGTAACTACACCCTTATAAACCGTCAATCCAAATACGGTCCACGCAAGAGTATCTTCATCGGCAAACAGAATCGTATCTCCATTTCCCAAAGGTTGACGGCACAATTTGACATTCAAAGCGTTTTCTACAATCTTTGCAAGCTTACTTCTTGTCACATTATCACCGACACATAGGTTAACTTCGTCATTAATTCCTGCAGTTTCTGCAACATTTACATAACCCATGGGATATCCTCCCATTTTTTCTGCCTGCCAACCGTATCCAAGGAGATTTACAATAATTTTCACAACTTGTTCATATGTAACCAATGTATTCGGCTCAAAAGAATACGCTGTTGCACCGCATACAAGTCCAAGCTTGTATGCGGTGCTGATAGCCCCGGCATTTTTGTTATTTGCTGATACGTCCTCAAAAATCAAATTTTCATCATATACCCCATCACCATAACCTAACATCCTGACAGCCACAGCAGCCATCTCACCTCGGGATATATTCGTTTCCTTTCCTCTTTCAACAATGTTCAAAGCATAAGCAAGACTATCCTCCACGCTTTCATTCTTTGCATAAACATTTTCACAAAGAGAAAAACCGACACTTGCGCACACTAATGTCAATACTAAGAATGCCGCACTTATTTTTTTGAACATAAAATCCTTACATCTACGCAACACATGCCCTCCTTAAAACATCAAACAACTATATCATAAATATTAGTTATTATTCAAAATACGAACTTCTGTCAAAGGCTTCATATTATCAAATGAACCCCATACAAATGCCTGTGCACTATATTTTTCTGCATCTGTAGTAGGCAATTCCGTAAGTGTTACATTGTAGCTTTCACCCGCAACAATCTCCGCTTTTGTCTTCACTATGTAACCTGCTTTAACAAGTTTCTTAGAATTGTCTATTTTTTCATATACAGCCAAAATAAATGTCATCGCCTCAGGAATCATATCCTCTGTTGCTCCTGCACGTATGCTATATGTAGCTGTCAAGCTTCCGTCATTGGGGAATACATCTGTTCCAAAAGCAATGCTAGACACTAACGGTGCATCATCATCTTCAACTTCTCCTGCATCAACTATACCTGTAATCTTAAGCCCCTTAAGATATGTCATTCCATAGTCGCCGCCATCAAGTCTTATCTTAACAAGCATTTCATTCTTTCCATTTCCAACTACTGTAAATGGCTGTAATTCGCCTGCACTTGTTGCAACTGAATTTGCATCGGTGTATGATGCCATTTTGTTAACAACTGTCATTGCATTTACATCTTCTCCTGCAAATGCTGTAAATGCTGCTGATTTCTTCGCTCCCATTGAAGATGCTATTGTGCTCTGTCCTGTGGGTTCTTTTCTTAAGCCGTAAATAGCTTTTCCTTTAGGTGCTTTTACCTTCAATACTACTTCTGCCAGGCCTTCTGTGTAGGTTATATTACTTCCGCTACCTACCTGCAATACAGGTGTGAGATATTTGTCTCCGGTTTCACCTCTGTATGTGAATGTACCTGTGATGCTTTCTGTTGTACAATATTCTGTATCTAAATCAAGGTCACCCTTGTTTGCTGTTGTGTACCAACCGTCACCTTCAGCTATTGTGAAGTCTTTGTCCACAAATACCATTTCTGAATATGTTGCTTCGTCAGAAAAATCTACAAGTACTTCTTCACTGATTGAAATTTCACTGAAGTATGTTCTCAAAAATCCTGCATTGGGTGAACCGTCTTCTCTGTTAGCATCGTTATACATTATAACCTTTACATAACATTCTGACTTGCCTTCTGCATTATCCAAAGCAAA
>JAZRMZ010000183.1:0-2927 GCA_045647905.1 Clostridia bacterium | reverse complement strand
AGTTAAGACTAACTCCGGTTCAAAAAAAAGATTCGCTCTTACCGGAACAGGTAAAATCAAGAGAAAGCACGCTTATCACAGTCACATTTTGACAAAGAAGACTAAGAAGCAGAAACGTAACCTCGACCACTTCACTCTCGTGCACAGCGCAAACGTGAACCAGGTTAAGGAACTTCTCGCAATGAAGTAATCTTTAAGGTTAAGCGAGTATTATCTAAAAATTATTAATCGGATGGTTAGCACAACAAAGACTGCCGCAAGCAGCGCTAACATCTAAAAAAAGAACAAAACTATGCCAAGATCAGTAAATCATGTTGCTTCAAGAGCAAAGAGAAAGAAAATTTTAGGTTTAACCAGAGGTTACTTCGGTGCTCGTAAGAACGTGTGGACCGTTGCCAAGAATACTTGGGAGAAGGGTTTGACATATGCTTACCGTGACCGTAAGAATAAGAAGCGCAACTTCCGTGCGTTGTGGATTCAGCGTATCAACGCTGCTGCTCGCCTCGAGGGTATGTCTTATTCTCAACTGTTGGGTGCATTGCACAAGGCTGGTATCGAGATTAACCGTAAGGTTCTCGCTGACCTCGCAATGAATCATCCTGAGGCTTTCAAGGCTATCGTAGCTAAGGCAAAGGCTGCTTAATAGGGTAGCTTTTGTACGTCAATAATTCTTCGTAAGAGGTTTTATTTAACATGATAAAGAAAAAAGAGGCTTCGGCCTCTTTTTTTATGGAAAATTGTTCTTATATTTGCACTAAGAAAACGATGTTAATGGCAACAGTAGCATGAACAACTCGTTTTTTGTTTGTGTTCTTTGAATTAGAAAACGGTACCGATGACGAAAACACAGCTTATGGTAGTTGGTGTTGAGATTGTCGGATACGTTGAAATTATAGTCGTGTCGGTTTAGACTGGGAAACTCATCAATTATATCTGAAAACCGAGGACAGCTTCGACTTCCAATGGCGGGCCACGCCCCGAAAGGGGTAACCTTGAGTCGGTGGATTACAAAGGGGGCGAGCACTCAAATCCTATTTCTCGGAGTTTCATCGCATCAATCCGGCACGACTTTTTATTGAATTAAAGCGGATGTGTAAAGATTATTTGCACATCCGCTTTAATTTTATCTTAAGAACACTCTTAATTGTTTTTATGCTTTCTTTTCTTTTTTCCTTTCTTTAGGATTTGTTTTAGTGTTAATGGTTCGTCTGTTGTGATAAGATCTATATATGGATTTGTTGAAAACTTGATAAGTTCTTGTTCGTTGTTTACAGTCCAAACGTTGACTTCTAATCCTAGTGCTTTTGCCTCTTGAGCCCATGTGGGGTATTTGTCATATACTGAGTAGCGATAGTCAATACCGCTCAGTCCCATGTCTTTTATTTCTTTAGGTGTGCGGTCGCCGTTCAAGTATGCTATTTTTGCTTGTGGTTCCAGTTGGTGTAGATATTCGCATATAAATTGACTGAAGGCGATGTATTCCACTTGCTCCTGTATGCCTAATTCACGTACCAGGCGTATTACGTTTTCCACAACCTGTGCATTGCGTTCATTGTTTTTGTGTGTCTTGATTTCAAGAATCATTTTCAGTTGAGGGTATTTGGTTGCTTCGCGTAAGTATTGAGCAACGGTGGGAATCAGTTCTCCATTGCCCATTTTGCAGTATTGTATCTTGGAGTAGGGCGTATCCTCGATTCGTATTCCATCAATCACTTCGTCGTGATTGCATACTAGTATGCCGTCTATTGTCTGCCATACATCGAATTCGCATCCGTATAATTTATGTTTTGCTGCCATTTCCATTGAAGTAACGGAGTTTTGTGCACTTCCTTCGGTTTTCCAGTATCCTCTATGTGCAATAATTTTTGGTTGTGCAAAGATTGCTGCAGTGATGCATGTTAATGTAAATGTGATGTAGGCCCTTTTCATAAATAATATTTTTTGTGTTTTTTATTGTTTTGTAAAAGTACTTACTTTCTTTGATGATTACAAATTTTATTGTTTCTATATTAATCGTTTTTTTCTTTTTTATGCTTTTCTTTTCTTTTTTTGTTTAAATATTTGCAAATGTCAAAGTTTTTTTGAAATCTTTGTGATATCAAAATGATATTACTGTTTAATCTATAAAACGTAAAGAAATGGAAACGAAAGAAAGAGATTACAAAGGTTTCGTGATGAATGGCTTTTTGGCTTTGTTGATTAACTTGCTGATGCTGGCAGTGGGTGTGCTGGCTTTTGTGGGCGCAGCCAATGGTTATGTGCCCGAAGTGTTGGGTATCGTGACGGGTGTTGTGTTCTGTGTGGTGTGGCTTTTCCATTTGATAGGCTTCACTACCCAAGAACCCAATGAGGCGCGTGTGATGGTGTTTTTCGGTAAGTATGAGGGTACCTGCTTCCGTACAGGTTTCTTCTGGGTCAATCCTTTCTTGGATAAGAAGAAGGTGTCGCTCCGCGCTCGTAACCTCAATCCAGAGCCTATCAAGGTGAATGACCTCACGGGTAACCCCATCATGATTGGCGTGGTACTGGTGTGGAAGTTGAAGGATACCTATAAGGCACTCTTCGAGATCGACTCACAGACGATGGCAAGCAACACTGCGGGTGTTACTGCAGTAGCAAGCCGTATGCGTGCATTTGAGAACTTCGTGCGTGTGCAGAGCGATGCAGCATTGCGTCAGGTGGCTGGCCGCTATGCGTACGATGATACCGATACGGCAACGGATGAGCAGCTCACCTTGCGCTCAAGCGCCGACGAGATTAACTTGGAGTTGGTGAAACAGCTCAATGAGCGCCTCTCTATGGCAGGTATCGAGGTGGTAGAGGCTCGCATCAACTATTTGGCATACGCCCCCGAGATTGCAGCCATCATGCTCAAGCGTCAGCAGGCAAGTGCCATCATCACCGCTCGTGAGAAGATTGTCGATGGT
>JAZRMZ010000182.1:0-16443 GCA_045647905.1 Clostridia bacterium | reverse complement strand
TCTTTTGCAAATGTTGGGGTATTACAACTGCTAAGATGTTTCGACAAGCTCAACATGACAGCAGTTCCTGAACGGTTCTTGCTTATTAGTCATTCTGAGCGAAGTCGAAGAATCTTTACCCCAACATTTTAAAAAGAACCTCAAAAAAGGAGGGGAAAACCCCTCCTTTTTTTCATTTAATTTTCAAATTCATAAACAACAACCGCCTTGGGAGCTGCATTATATGAGAATACCATAACTTTATAATTACCGTCGGTAAATTCATACAAATCCTTTGCTTCCTCAACGCTCAACGCTCTTGCGCCCGAACAGAGAAGGATTTTTGGAACATTCACCTTGAGATACTGCTCCTCAATACCCTTCAAAGAGGTCACCGTAAAGGTGTCAGCCGTCACATCGGTAACGTCACCAAGCTGATAACGGTTGAAGGCAATGTAATACTCAGGATATGTGCCGTTTGCCGCAAACCACACAAAGGGCTTGGCATCCGCAGCAGTAAGTGTAACATCAGGAAGTCCCGAAGGTTCAAAGTCAAACACACGTTCAACCGCTCTTGCCTTTGAGTTCAGGGTTTCAAAACGGATGATGTCACCTGTGCCGATTTCGGACATTTCAGCAAGGTATCTTGCCTTTTCAGCATCCGAAAGTGAGCTGATTGCCGCAGGCTGAATAATACCTCTTGAACCGAAGCAGTCTGTTCCGCTCTTTTCCTGATACAAAACGCCTGCCTCAATCACCTGAAGATTTTCATCAGCCGTGAATGATTCATCAGCCAATGTTGAAAGATTCTTACCCTTGACGTTGTATATAATCTCGCTGTCGCTTATAACAGCCTCAATCTCCTGAACAATGATGTTTGGAGCATTGTCATTTGTAACAGATGCAAGACCTCCCGTTGATGCGGAATAATTTTCCTTCCTTACAAGGAACGAAGGCATTCCCACATCATCAGGCAGGAACATATCAACATTCTGAGTCTGAGATGAACGGTTTCCTACAACGGTTGTAACACTTGACGCCACACGGTATACGTCGTCAAAGCTGGTGTCGGTTGTGTACTGTCCGCCAACTGTGGGGATAACAAACACAGGTGTGTTGTCCTTAACCGCTGCAACCTGCTTGTGTTCAAGCCAGAATGCGCCCGATTCCTTGGAATAAAGACCCGATGCAATATTGCCCATCATTCTGAATTCCGAATCCTCATTTTCAACAACCGAGTCAATCTCTCTGATTTCTCCGTCGCCGTTGAGCTTGTATCTGATAAAGTTCTTTTCGTAAACCCAGTTGCTTGAAGCCTTTGCGTTTGCAAAGATTTCTGCCAGCTCGGTTTTTGTCTTCATTGCACCATCCAACTTAACCTTGTCGGCTGTTTCAAAAATATTCCACTTTCCGCTTTGGTCAAAAATCTTCATACGGGTTGATGTTTCAAGAACACCGTCCGTACCGGTCGCCTGCGAGAATCCGATAATCCAGTCGGTTGAACCCTCGGTATATTCTTCCATCCAGAGGATTACGCCGTTTTCTTCAACAAACGCCTTAACCACAGAACCGATGCCGGGCTCGTCGGCAGTTCTGTTCTTTTCATAATATGCCGACATTGTGTATTTTTCGCCCTCAATAACAAAGCCATCGTTGTTCTTTGAATTGAGCTTGCCTGTTACGGGTTCGCTGTAAACCGTAACTTCAGCATTTTTACCCTCCGATGTATCATAAATCTTCACAAGAGTATCCTTCTTGATTTTGCTTGCAGAAAGTGTTCCGCCCAAAGGACTGGTGATTCTCAGGGTTGCTTTGTCAAGAACAGTCTTCACGCCGTCCGTATTCACAATGGTTATGTTCTCCTCGTCCGTAACAACCGATGCCACCTCATGAAGAGAATACTTCTTCACAAACACAACATCAAAAGTGCTGTCCTTGTCATTGTTAACAAGCATCAGGCTTCCGCCATTCAGAACAAGGTCTTCATTCTCCCAATAGGGGTCAGCATAGCCGTTCACAACAACCTTGGCATCCTGTCCGATGCTATATTTCTTTTCATTGCCGCTTTCGGTTTCGGTGATGATTGTTCCCTTTGCAATATCCGCTGCTGTTGAAACAAGAACCGAATCAGTCAGCTCAACAACCTCATCCTCATAGGTCTGCCATGCAAGAACAATACTGTCCTTTGCAGATTTGTGAGTTGCAACAATCACTTCTCTGCCCAAAAGGTTTTTCAGCTGATTTGTTTTGTCAACAAACTTTGTGCCGCTGATGTCAGCCGCATATTCGTCTGTTTTGGGATTTCCATCAAGACGTGTGATGCTGTTTTCGTTGACAACACCCTTTGTGAGAGTGATTCCGTGCTTTTTATAAAGAGTGTTTTCACCCTCAGGATAATAAACCGTTGACTCCGAACTGAGTGACATTTCAATTGTGGGAGCAAGAAGCGCATTATAAAGCATAATTGCGGCGTTGCCACGGCTGATAAGTCCGCTTTCCTCGTCACCCTCAACATCTTCAAGAATGTCAAGTCTGTCGCAGTAGCCCATAAGTGCCGCCGAGCTTCCCAAAATCTTCTCGGAATACCCGATTGCACGCATTGTCATATAAATAAGCTCAGTTTCGGTCACATAGTCATCGGGTCTGAATCTTGAATCACCGTCACCCGAAATAATTCCAATATCATGAGCCGCCGAGATTCCTGCAAAGTTCTTGTGTTCTTCGGGAACATCCGAGAACACCTTGTGTGCCTCGCCAAAGCCGTTAACACCGCCCAAAGCCATTCTTGCAACAGCCTCAGCCGCTTCGCCTCTTGTCATGAGGTGGTCAATACCAAAAATCTCATCATTGACATTTTCCATAATTTCAAGATGCGAAAGAAGCGTTACGGGGCCTTCACAGAATGAACCTGCAACGTCCTCGCCAAGCTCCGTTGCGTTGGGGTCAGGCACATACCCGAAAATCTCAACCTCCGCAAGAACCAGAATCTGAATGTCCATCTTGATTACTCTCACATAACGGTAAGCCGTCTTTGAAGGAGTTACCTCAACGCCCTCACCAAAGGGAGTGGGGTCGTCGCCCATGGCAACAATTCTTTCCTTCACCGCAAAGTCAGGGGTGTTTGAAAATTCAACAGCCACTCTCTGACGGTAAATGTTGTCGGTGAGGTCAGGACGGGGATGAATCACCACAGATGTAATTCTGTGAGCCTCACCAAGGTCAAACATCATATGCTCGTTTGCGCCCAGGTTTCCTCTCGCCCAGATAGTTTTGATATTTCCGTCAATAACGGATGCAGGTGAATAACCACCCATTGTTGAACTGGGATAAAGAGTCGCAGTTGGTGCAATGTTCTCAGCCACCACATCAGCCGCTGCAGCCTGCATAACGGGGAACAACCCAATGCAAAGCACAACGCTCAAAATCAATGCCAAAAATCTTTTCATTATTTTGTTCCCTCCTCTGTCATGGCATCATCTGCCAGTTTTATATATCTTGCAAAAATCACTGCCGCCTCAGCACGGCTTGCATTTGCCTTTGGAGCAAAGCTGCCGTCCTCAAAGCCCGTAATAATTCCCATGCCGCCAAGTGTTTTAACAGCTTCAAGGGCATAATCGGCAATCTGCGCTTCGTCTGCAAATTCAGCCGCCTCAACAGCCTCAACAAGACCCTGTTTTTGCATTGCACGGTAAATCATAACCGCCAAATCCTCACGGGTTACCGCACTTCCAAGACCGAACTGTGTTCTTGTGAAGCCTGTCACAAGATTGTTTATCTTTGCCGCCGTGATGTAAGGATAATACCAGCTTCCAATCACGCAGTCATCATAACCGTTGTAGCTCTGGTCGGTGGGAGTTCCCGTTGCCGTAACAAGGAGCTTCACCGCTTCTTCACGGGTAATTCTGCCTGCCGGGTCAAATACGCCGTAGCCCTTGCCGTTTATAATTCCTCTTTCCGAAAGTGCCTTGATTGAGTCTGCCGCCCATTCATAACCGCCAAGGTCATTGTATGAACCGCCCACAAAACCGGTAGTTTCATTGCTTCCGCTCTGACCGCCCGAAACCTGCGGAACGCTTGGAGCAACACTTGCAACAAAGCCTGAGTTGCCGCCTCCGCCGCCGGAGCCGCCGCCGCCCAGAACCTTTCCGCCTGAGCCCGAATTCTCGCTGAGCTTCTTTGCAATCTCCTTTGCAGCCTCATCCATACCGCCTGCATAGCTGTTCACAACAGTTTCAAGCTTTGTGCTGATGCCTGCCGCAATCTGGAGAGGAGTAACCTTTTTCAAGGTTGATTCGCTGATTCCAAGGAGCTCGCTGTGTTCTTCAATTGCCTTTTCAATGTCCTTTTTCTTTCCGTTTGCAATGATTGAAAGCACATTTGCCTTTTTGTATGCATCAACAAGGTCTTCTGCGTTATCAATTTCGGCATCATCCAGAACCGCAGGGAAAATTTCTTCAAATTCATCTGCATCATAATCCTTGCCGAAGACATCGGGCATTGAGCCGATGTAAGGAGCTATTGTTTCTGCAAAATCCGAATTATTCAAAGTTTCGTCAACAACAATCGCCGCCATTGCGGTGAGCGAAAGTGCATCCACGTTCCACTCTGTGACTGTCTTGTCAAAAAGTCCCTGAACAACTGCTTCCTTTGCAAGAACAAAGCTCTCTGCCATTGTTTCGGAATCCAGGAGCAAGCCTGCCGTATCTCCAAAGAAATCCATGTTTTCCTCAACAAGCTCTTCAAAATTATCTTCCGTTACGTTTTCAAATGCTTCAACAATTTCATCAAGATTCAGTTTTTCAGCCACAAATGTCTTTCCGCTGATTTCCGAAGTGTTTCCGTCGCAGAAAAGCCCCATTGTATAATCGCCTGCTGCAAGCTCGTTGCCAAGGGTGTAATTAATATTGAAATCCCATGCACCCTTTGCATTTTCAGGAGCATAAACAACCTTGTGTGCAACAATGTCATTCACCGTAAATTCTTCAAAATCCGCACCTGGCTTCAGAACAACAATACCCACAAAAGCACCGTTTGCCTTGCCGCCAAGGGTTACGCTGTTGCCGATTTTGTTGAATACGGGTTCTGTTGCAGCACCCAATTCCACGCTCTCAATCTTTGTACCATTTTGCATATCTGAATAGCCGCTCAGAACCTTGAGTCCGTCAAGGATTACACCTTCCCAGACGCCGGGAAATGCAATCTCGGTGCTGAGCTGGATTGAATCAAAGCCTGCAACGCCTCTGACCATATCATCCTTTGCATAAGCTGTTTCGATGTATCCGCCGTCTTCGCCTCTTGTTCCGAACAAGCCCGTGAAGTTATAGCTTCCCGAAGCCGCAACAACTGATGCGTCATAGCTGAGAATATTTTCTGAATCAAGGCTTGTTTTTTCCGAAAGAACGCTGTAGCCTGCATCACCTTCAATCAAATCTTCAATTGCCGATTCGGGGGAATACGCATAAAGTGAGCTGACACCAACACGCTTGATTGTGCCCGTAATATATTCAGCCGTCTTGTAAACACCAACATAACGATATTTGTTGTCCTTGAATTCTTCGGGCATTTCAAAAACAAGGAGACCTGTGTTTTTGCTAACGAAAACAGGCTTTTCGATGAATGCAACCTTGTCAAGATTATCCTCATTGAACACCTTGTCAAGACTGTTTGTTGCAAAGAGGGTCAGATTGTTTCCGTAGTCCTCCATACCGTTTTCAACATACTGATATGCCATATATGAAATGGGCATTTCAGTGCCTAAATCATATGTGATTCTGACTGTTGAATCACCGCCCTGAGTTGCGCCAAAGAATGTTGACGGGTTTGTGTCGGCAACATTTGCTCTGTGTGCAAAGTTTGAAATCTGCATATCATAATAGTTGCTGTCGTTTGAAACATAGATTGTTGCATTATCTGTAATGCGCACAACACTTTCGCTCTTTGCATCGCCACCGTCAGCCACAGCACCCATAATTGAAATGTCACTGATTTCAAACACCGAGTTTGTGGTTTCAAATGTCAGGTATCTGAAGGTGGGCTTTTCGTCCCATGTTATATAGCCGATACCCTCATCACCAAGGCTTTTGCCCACATTCATATCAAAAACGCTCTGAATATCCTTGTGGAAAACTCTTTTGTCGGGCTTTGCCTCTGTTGCGCCGTAAACCTTCAGATTCTTTGCAGTTCCCGTGGCATTGGGAATAACTGCATATTTCTCAATTACGCAGTCTGCACCAAGGTCAATAACAATTGACTTGTTCACACCGCCTGTTTCGGTAACCGACTTCCAGCAGGTGTCCGAATCGCCGTCAACAGCCATTGCAGGGTCAGTGCCGTCAAGTGAGCCATAAGCGAATATTGCCTTGCCTGTTGCAAGCTCAACATATTCAACCGAGTCATCGGGTTCAACAACCTCGCCATCGTCCTCACTGTCATCGCCGCTTACAACACCCGTTGCCTTGATTTCAGCAACGTAGCCATCACCGGATGCCGTGGGACAATAGGCAACAATATATTTCCATGTTTTTGAAGCGGTTTCATCATCAAGTTCAAAGGTCATGGTCACGTTTTCGTGAGTTGCAGATGTTGCATCAAGCGTCTTTGTTCCCAGATGATACCACTTTGTCGTGTCACTAAGGTCAGCACCGTAAGCCGGCTGAACGTTTGAAAGGTAATATTCCTGCCCCACAACTCTGCCGTACTGATCCCATGCCGAAATTTCAACTGTTTCAATTTTTGAAGCTTCTGCAAGCTCCACCCACACAAAACACGACAGATTTCCCATGCCCGAATATGTGGACAAATCGCCATCTGTCAGCTTTGTTGCCGCAGATGAAGGTGTGCGTCCCGATTGGTTAATCATATACCAGCTCGTTGCACCCTCTGTCACAACCACCGTCTCACCGTCATTCGCTAAAGCAGGAAGCGCAACGCTTGTCAGCAAAAGCATAACGCTGAGCATTGCCGCAATTATCTTCTTCAGTCTGTTCATTATTTCATTCCTTTCCTACCAAAGCATTTTTTGCTTTTTGTTTAAAGTTTTCTTTTTTACTCCCTCAGTCAGCAAAGCTGCATTTAAAAGATGAAATCCTTGCGGATTTTTTTAACAGACACTTGCTCTGGCAAATGTCAATCCTACGCTACCGATATGCCACCGGCATATCGCCTTAACGCTCCGACCCTCAAAGATGGAGCCTTGACCCCCCACCTCCCTCTCCGAGGGAGGTAGCACGGCTTCGCCGTGACGGAGGGAGTCGTCACGCTGAGCCTGTGTGATAGCATCTTCCCAGAGATTCTTCGCTGTGCTCAGAATGACTCCCTCCCCCCAGCCTCCCTTGTGTTTTGCTGATAAAGAAAACACGCTGTGTTTTCTCATTAACAGAGTTTGGTGGAGGGATTGTTAGTGCTGTCTTGATGCGACTAAGGGGTCGTCAATTTCCGATTATTCAGCAGAAACATACTTATACGCTGAAATCTCAGCAATATTTGTGGGTACACCGGTACCGCTCTGATAGTTTGCTAAATTCGGAGTCATAACCAAGATGTAACGGTATTCTCCGCCTTCTGCCAACTCATAAACAGCTTCTTCTGTTGCTTTTGTCCACGAATGTCCTTCGGGGTTAACCGCAACCCATGTGTCGGGAATGTTAAATGATTTGTCCTCATTTGACATTTCATTCATCTTTTCAACTGTGGGAGCATCATTTGTAACATAGAATACCACACCTGCCGTGGGATATACTGCATAGGGATCCAGATTGCTTACTTTAACAGCATCAATTTGCTTTGCTTCCCCAAGGTCAATCCATATCATATCAGCCCCTGAGCCTCTGCCGTAAGTATTATCGTCCAACTTGCCGTCTGTCAGTCTGTTACTTGAAGCCTGATGATTCCAGCTTGTGAGATAACGGGCAAAATTATTCGAGGTTACCTCTGCCGAGCTTGCAACTGCTTCATATGTTGCCTCACCTGTGGGAATACCGAATACCGAAACTTCACTAAGACGGAATGAACCGCTTGCATCTGTGGTTTGTGTAACAATCACATAACGTCCGTCAACCGCCTCATCAAGTTCAATTGTCTTTACGCTTTCAGTCCAGCCGGCTGCATTGCCTTCAAGAATCTTTGTCGCTCCCATGGGAATCACTGCGCCTGTTGTGGGGAAGTCAGAAATATATACTTCCACATTCTTTGTGAAGTCTTTTGTAACCGCATCAACAATCACTCTTTCAATTGCGTAATCAGCCTCAAGGTCAATACAAACCGCAGAAGGACGTGTCTGTATAATAAGCTGCTTGCTGCTGTTCATTGCATATGTAACACCATCAGTTACTATTGCCGCATTATCATAGCCCGCTGATCCTGCATGTGATGTTGTCACGCTCTTGCCTCTTGAAACATTCTGTGCAACCACGGGTTCAACTATATCCGCATCCTTATAAACCTCAATTTCGTTCACATAGTCGCCAACTGCAGCATCTGTACAGTCTGCAACAACATAGCGGTATGTTCCTGCCTGCTCTGCTGTGAGAACAAACGTCATTGTTGTGCCGTCCTGTGCTCTTTCACCAAGATATACCCAACCTGAGCGGTCTGCGCCATTGATGGGAAGAGTATTTGCAAGATAATACTTCTGACCAACAGTTCGATTATGTGGGTCATCTACCGTAATTGCAACCTTGTCAACACGTCTGCCGCCTTCGCCAAGGTCGATAAAGGTGAAATATGCACTTGTCACAGCTCCCGCTCCGTACAAGGTTGAATAGTCACCGTCAACCAAACGATTGCTGGCATCAATCTCATAGTTTGCAGCCGTAGCCGTTGAGTTTGACTTATGGCTTGTTGCGTACTGTGTTACTGATTCATATACAATTTCTTTTTGAAGATTTGCAAATTCTTCTTCAAAAACAGGACGAACTGTGTTGCTCAATGAATCCCAGAGCATAAGTTTTACTGTTGCATTGCTGTCTGCATAGTCACTGTCGGCAAAATCAATTGTTGCAGAAACCTCTGTTGTGCTTCTGTTAAGCTTTTTCGCAGGCTTCACATCAGCAGTTTTAACTTCAAGAAGTGTGCCATCTGTATCATAAACCGCACCGATAAAGCTGAGCTTGTCATTGATTGTGAGCAAATCCTTGATTGTGAGAGTGAATGCATAGCCTGCCTTTGTGATTTCCGCATTGCTCATTGCTGCGCTCATGTTGCTGCCCTTTGTGTAAACATTGAACATGGTTGCGCCGCCACGTACAATCTGAGTTGAAGTTGTCAGATTCTTGGGGTATCTCATACCAACATAGCGATACTTTTTGCCTTCCATTTCCTCAGTTGCAGGGAACAAAAGGAATCCCTTTGTGTCGCCTGTTGTGCCTGTGGGGCAGAAGTAGTTACCTTCGTCGTCAACCGCACTGTACATAACAACACCCTCCGACAAGTCAGCATTGTTTGATGCAATAACTTCCATGCCGTAGTCATAGTTGGCAAAGCCTTTGAGAGCATAAGTCACATAGTCAATGCTTTGAGGAACAACAAGGTCAACACCGATGTATGCGCTGGCATTTCCGCTTGAAACAAGGCAATGTGTTTCCGAATTGTTGTCTGTCAGGTTTGCAAAAGGATATGTTGAATTTTGTCCGCAATCCGTAACAACGGGGCTGTTAACGTTTGTAACATATGAACGGTTAATCATAAAGGGTCTTTTTGCGGTTATGTCAGATGTATAAACCTTCAAATCGTTAATACCAAGATTGTTGTTTGCGTCATCAGCCTGAACAACAATGTAACGGTACTTCTTGCCGCTCAACGCTTCAGGAGCTTCGTAATAAAGATGGCCGTAATCAACCGGTGCGTTAAGGGGCTGCTTGTGAATCAATGCCATATATTCAAAGGTATTGTCATTTGTTGCATAAATTTCAAAGCCGTGAAGCTCATCTTTCAAATATCTGGGAGTGAAAGAAACCGCCTCAATGGGATATTCCTCTTCAAGGTCAACAACAAATCTTGCCTTGATGCCGTTGGTCCAGTCAGCTGCAATGAATGCTGTTGAAACATCGCCGTCAATTGCGCATCTTGCAGCATATGCATCGCTTTCATGAACCTCACCCGAAAATGCAGGTCTGTTCTTTGCAACCTCAATCCACTTGGGAGCGTCTTCTGCAACATCATCTGAGGTCAGAACCTGAAGGTCATTAATTGCCCAGAACCAATGACCCATACCTGTGCCGCCTGCCGCCTTTGCAGCTTCGTCAATAATGTTTGACTTCTGCAGGAAAACATAACGGTATTTGTTGCCCGATGTTGCTTCAACCGATGCAACGTCAATTACGTTTTCAGCAGGTGCGCCCTCGGTTGTATTTGCAAGGCTTGGAGCTCTGTAAACCTCTGTCATTCCCATAGTGTCAACAGGAACGTTAACGGGAATATTTGTTTCGGGACGTGTGTTTGTCACATAAACGCTGTAATCCTGACGGTCACGTGAAACATAGTTTGCATTGTCTGCCACAGTAATTTTGATTTCATCAATTGTGTATTCGCTACCCAAGTCAACAAGCGCCCAGATGAATGAACCGTCAATAACGGTTGCACCCGAAGCTGTAAGCTTGTTGCTTATCCAACCGGATGTAGGGTCATCGTCAACCATTCTGTCGGGTTCATTTGCGCCCGATGTATAGCTTGTGAATACGGGACGGCCAAATGCCACGTTTGTGAGGCCTGTTTCTGTTGTTGTGTCTTCAACTTCTGTTGCCATAACCGACATTGTTGAAAATACCATCAAAGCTGAAAGAAGAATTGCCAAAAATCTTTTCATTTTTCATTCCTCCAAATTTTTATTTTTATAATTTATTATTATTTTTTTACTTATATAATATAGGAAGCTTTTCCTTAAAGACCCTTCGACTCGCTCCGCTCCCTCAGGGTGACCCCAAGCGGTTGCCGTTGCCGTCATACTGAGCCCAGTTCGTTGTCTCTTGGCTCGCCTATGGGAACGCTGTCACGAAGTGACTGAGAGGGGTCATGCTGAGCCCAGTTCGTTGCATCTTAAAACGAGACCCTTCGATTTCGCTAACGCTCCACTCAGGGTGACTCACACACCTCTCGTAGTGGAATTGTCTAGAAAATTGCAAATGAGGGATAGTCAAACCGCCCACCTGTTCGGGAGGGCACGGAGACCCTCCCCTACTTCACCAAAACTCCAACCTGACGTGAAAGGATTCCGAAATAACCTGTGTCGTCAATATGTTCCTCGGCCAACGTATCCATAATCATATCGCCCTCGATATAAACCCTGATTCTGTCAACCTTTCCTTCTTCGGTTATCTCAATCTTAAAGGGATTGAACTTTCCGTACTTGAAATCAATACCCTTTGCCTCGGCACAAATTGTCCGAACGCCGCCGTCAACCTTGTATAATTCAAGGTTCTGACCCTTGAGCAGGAGAAGATAATGGGCATTTTTCGCTTCTGTTCCAAATGCTTCAACATCGGTTGTCTGTGCCGCAAAAATCACTCCGATACCTTCGGTTGCATCAGCTAACTTTGCATTGATGCTGAAGTTAATTTCGTTGCCCAATGGAACGCTGCACATTGCCGCATCATGCCATGGCGAAATTGAAATAATTCCGTTTCCGTTGCCAAAAAGTGTGTTGGGGTTGCCCTTTGTCCAGTCCTTGGGATTGTTTGACACAAGGCTGTTGTCGCTCTGCGCAACCATATCACGGAATTCAACCGTCCAGTAAACATACTTGCGGAGATTTGTTTCAAAGAGCGGAACTCTCACGCTGTCCTTTGTCCAGTTGAGGCTTGATGTTTCAACTGCAACCTTTGCGGAGTCATTAACCTCAATTTCGGGAATAATCGCCTTGCGGTCAGTTCCCTTGGGGAGATAAACCGTCACCTTTTTGTTTTCCGCATCAATTTTCGTTTCAGCCTCGCCGTATTTGAAGCCTCTGATTTCGGCTGTGTAACACTTTGTTACAACTTCCGCATAAATATTTTCAAGCTTACCTGCCGCAATTGCCTTTGCACCCTCATCCGCAGGGTTTGTTGCCTTCACGTCCGCAACAGCCTTTTTGAATTTTGCCATTGCTTCTGCATCATAGCCACCCCAAACCTTGTCGGTTGTTGCATTTGCCGCAAGCTCATCACACATTGCAACCATTTCGTCATATGATGGATGAACAAGTGACTCATTTGCCGCAACAATTGCTCTTTCAAGGTGGAACATTTCTTCAATATGTCCGCCCGAAACATCGTCTGTACGGTCTTTTGCGCTTGCAATTCTGTTAACCCAATATCTGAGTGTTGTTTTGTGTTCGGGAGCATACTGCCACGGGAGATAACCAAACACACCCGTGTCAATAATCTTGTTTGCAATCTGAACATCACGGTCAACACGCTTAGGAGCCTTCATGCCCTCTTCCTTTGTTACGTGATAGGATTCCGAGCCTTCGGGGCCATAAAGAACATAGCTCTGATTGTTTGGAACTCTGCTCTGAATCCATCTCCACTCAGGCTCAAGTCCTGCGTTACCCATAATTCTTGTAACTTCATCAGGTCTTGCCGACATTGAATAATTTCTTGCAGGTTCTGCTGTATAAAGAACCTCCTGATACTCTCCGGAGGCAATTCCGTACTCTCCGGTATCAGACCACAAACCCTTCATTACGTTTTCACGGGTTCCGCCATTGAGAAGCCACGCTCTGCCCGTGTTGTAAAGAACATTGTCAATGGATGAAACACCACTACAACCGTTATCGTAGTAAATACCCGATTCAAGGTTGAACACATTGGTAATATAGTTTTCACGAAGCACACTGCCCCACTGCTTACCAAAGATATAAATACCGCCGCCGTCGTTGACATATCTCATAACATTGTCAATTCTGTTGTAGGAAATGTTGTTTTCACCAACCAGCTTGTGGTCATAGTTATCCCAGCCCCAGCCGATTGACATACCGCTGTAAGGTGCATCCTGAATGTCATTGTGGAGAACATCCGCACGGCGAGTATATGTCAGCCAAAGGGGATATGTGTTCCAGAGCTGCTGAGCAGGACGTCTGAACACATTGTTTGTCACCTCAAAATCGTAATTAGAACCCATCTGACCTCTGGGGCCTCTGTCCTTTGACATTGCCCACACGCCGTTGAGTGCAAAGGGTTCGCCCGCTGTGGTTTTGCGAATCATCAGGTATCTGTATTTCTCGCCGTCCTTCACGGGGAATTCAACAAAGCCATCCTTGTTTTCGCCCACCGTTGCAACAACCTTTGCCTCCTTGAAGTCATAGTCCTTTGAAAGAAGGATTTCAAAGTTGCTCTTTTCGTCAACAGTTGCATCCGCCGGGAATGAAAACTTCACTGTTTCAAGGGTATAGAGTCTGTCAAAGTCAACCTTGATATACTGCTGAACATCCTGCACAAACCCGTGTTTTGAAAACCAGCCGTAACCAACATGGCCCAGATTCTCGTCATCACCTCTCAGGGTGTTCAAGGCTTCAAATTCATAAACGGTCTGTCTTGGTGTGCCTTCCCCTGCACGGATACGGTTGGGAGCTTCCCACGCCGCCTGCCATGCAACATCTGCCAAAGCATTGGGGTTTTTGGATTCAATCAATTCATAATAACCGATTGTTCCTGCCGCAAAGCCCGTTGCACCCAAGTCGGAGAACACACAACCCTTAACCGAGCTGTCGTGAACGCCCTCCTTGAAGTGGAGTCCCATTCCGGTGAGACCATAGAACACACAGCCCTCAAAATGAACATTGCTTGCCCAGGAAACAAGGTTTGCCGCCATACCCATTCTGTAGCCCGTCTCGGATGTGTAGTTGAATTCGCCCTGACCCTGAGAATAGCTGAGCTTTTCAAAGAATGTGTTTGTTGTGTGCGCCAGCTTTATGTCTTCAAAACGGATATTGTGAATTTCGTCACGGTAGTTCTGACCTCTCACAAAGAGAAGCTGATTGATTTTTGGAACAAGGATTTCCGAATTGTTCAAATCCTCGCCCTCACGGGGATAATAGCTGAGGATTTTTGTCTTTTTGTTGAAGTAGAATTCGCCCGGCTCGTCAAGAAGCTCATAAGCATTTTCAATCAAAAAGCCTCGGCTCCAGTGGGGCTCATTTGTACCCGAACCATTTGTCATAAGCATCGGCCAGTACTGTTCGTCCATAATAACAATTGTCTGGTCGGGGTTTTCGGGGTCCTGAATGATGTTGTCAACATGGAAAATTGCACTCTTCCATGTGTGTGAATGGTGTGTTTCAACATCTTCGGGATTTTCAAAAAGACCAACCTTACTCTTTTCGATGTAAAAGCCAAGCTCTCTTTCGGGGTTGTTGGGGTCGGTGTACTTTTTGATACCCCAGACGTTTTTGGGATTTCTTGCACGGATTGTTGTTTTATCGTTTACGAACATTTCTCTCACAAAGTCAAGATTTTCTGCTTTCACGTGCCAGATTCCGTTTTCGCCCTCTGTCCATGTGCCGTCAATTTTGGTTGCACCCGAAATTGTTGCAAGCTCTGTTTTGTCGGTACCTCTCCAGATAACGTCAAAGCCGTTGAAACCCGAATCTTCGGGGTCAAGCTCAAATCTTTCGGTTCTTTCGTATCTGCCGGGGAGAAGGTTAACCACAATGTCACCCGTCATTGTCTTGTTGTGCTTTCGCACCTCGTCACGGGCGCGCTCCAAGGTTCCGAAAGGGTTGCTTTCACTTCCGTCTGCATCATCGCTGCCGTTTGGGCTCACATAAATGTTCATATATGCCGACGTTTCCGCTGTAGCCCACACGGGAACTGTGCCAATCAACAACAAAAGCGAAAGGAAAACCGCTGTCAATCGTTTTTTCATTTACTTCCTCTCCAATCTGATTGTTTTGTTATTTGTTCTTTGCTTCCCATTCGTCAAGCTGTTTGTTCAGGCTTTCAACAATCTTGTCTGCCCCTGCAGCCTTCAGCTTTTCAAGGAATACTGGATATGTGCTTTCCATTTCAACAATACCCTGTTCAACAATGTCAAGGTATTCATCAAGAACAGCCTTACAGTTTGCAATTTCAACCTTCAGAGAATCTTGTTCGGGAACAAAGCCAAGAATGGGGCTTCTCTTTGCTTCTGAATTGATTTTCTTTGTGTCCTCAACCAATGTTTCGGGCTGACCTTCAAGGAGATAACCATTGAAGGTGTTGCCAATTGCCCAGTTGGGCTGTGAATAAGGATTGGTTTCGGATTTCTTGATGTATTTATCGTCAATCTTTGTGTAGTTTTTGCCTTCAATTCCGTATGTAATGAGGTTATAGAACTCTGCATTTGTGTTCAGGAATTCAAGGAACTTAACGCTTTCTTCGGGATAGCGTGTGTCGGCATTAACAGCCGCCATTGTTGCTGTTGTGCCGTAGCTTGTGAGAAGTGCATCAGCTTTTGTTGCAACGGTAATATCAAATCCGTAAGTTGTCTTTGCACTGGCTTCACATCCGGGGAGATATGTTGCAAGAGTAATGAGCCAGGGAATAACGCCGTTCTTTGCTGTTCCGTACTTGGGAATATCAAGCTCGCTTGTTTCCATGGGTGCAACAAGGCCTTCATCAACCCATTTTGCACGGAGGTTAACGTAATTTCTGAATTCATCTGTGTCATACTGGTTCACAACTTCAATATTATCTGTTTCTTCATCATAACGGATTGCACCGGGAAGGTTTGAACCGAGGATAACCTGAAATCCTTCTCTCTGTGCGCCGTCGCCGCCCCATGCATGTGCAAAGTATGCATATTCGCCGGTCTTTTCCTTAATGAGCTTGAGGTATTCTTCATAGTCTGCCAGCTTCCAGTTCTTCATTGCCTCAACATCAAGACCAAGGGCTTCGATATTCTGTGTGGGAATCATAAAGCCGGGAGCTCTTGCAAAAATCTGCTGATTGGGAATACCATAAATCTTGCCGTCACCTGCTCTCACAGAATCCCATACAGATTCTTCAACTTCCTTCCAGAGTGTTGGAGCGAACTTGGGAAGAAGTTCATCAAGCTGAAGGAAGTTGCCGTCAGATGCATTCTGATAGTAGTTATTAACTGTACTTGCAGTATAAACTATATCATAGTCCTCACCGCTTGCTGTAATAACAGGCATCTTTGTGTTGTAGTCCTCAAGGGGAATGATGTCAATATCAAAACCCAGGTTTTCCTTTACCATTGCAGAAGCCTTCGCAAAAACCTCGTCGCAGTCTGCCTCTTTATTGATACGTGCGTACCAACGAAGGGTAATTCCATCCTCTGCGGTTTTTTCCTCACCGCCGCAGCCTGCAAGCAAGCTAACTGTCATTACCAGACACAGCAACAAACAAAAAATTCTTTTCATTTTCTTTTCCTCCTTAAATTTGGAATTTTTATATGTTTTTTAATTATATTTCTTAAAATTATGTAGATGCTTCGACAAGCTCAGCATGACAGACAACCAACCTTGTCATTCTGAGCGGAACATAGTGGAGT
>JAZRMZ010000181.1:0-11721 GCA_045647905.1 Clostridia bacterium | reverse complement strand
TGCTGACTTATTCGACCTTCTTCTGTATTGCCATGTCGATGTTTACTATGTTCAATGGTACATTTGGCGAAATACACCCAATATTTACCTCACTCATTCAAACGCTTCTGCTTTTCGCTATAGTGTTCTATTTCCTTCGCTATGTATGCCCCTTGTGTCGGGCTGCTGCAATGAATATAACAAACGGGTGGTCACAACTGATCTTTGTGAATACTGTCTTTTTGATTACCGTTATTCTTTCATCGGTATTTCCGGTAAGACTGACAACTTTTAATGATCCTGCGGTTATTACATTTGTTTTTCTCAGCATATCTATTATGGCGGTATATCCGGTTGTTTTTTCAAACATTAACAGTCTATCGGAAGCGGCAATGAAAAGAGCTGTGGAAACACAAAACAAGCTACTGGTTGCACAGATTGAAGCAGAAAATGCACAGTTTGAAACAGATAGCCATTCAAGACATGACAGACGGCATCACAATCTTATTATGTTGGAATATGCTAACAATGATGATCTCGAAAGCGTAAAAGAATACCTCAGAAGCCTTGTAGAAAGTGATAGCAAAGTATTAGGAGAGGTTCAGTACTGTGAGAACAGAACGGTGAATACGGTTCTGACTGTTTACGAAAGACGTGCAAAAGAATTAGGCATCTCTGTAAAAATTATTGCGGAAGGTAGTCGTGAACTTAGTGTTCTTCCCCAGGATCTTGTGGTCGTTATTGCCAACCTCTTTGAAAATGCAATCAATGCCACAGCAAAGCTGAAGAGTAAAGATAAAAGCATAGACATTCGTATTAAGGAAAGTGCTAAACGCTTTGTGGTAAAGGTAGAAAACACTTGCAAAGCAAATCTAACCTTTGATGAGTCCGCCTTTGGTATTGGCATTCGTTCGGTAATTGCAACCACAAACAAATATGAAGGTATGTATGATTTTACTGCCGAGGACGGAATTTTTTCATCAAAAATCATCTTGAATTTAAAGTAAAACTGCAATTTACGACAAAAAACATACAATCTACGACAAACTCCCCATTGAGGGGAGTTTTTTGTTATAATTTTCTTGGTGCGATATGCCTTTTGTTAGATTTTTAAGTTAATATCTGTGTGCAAAGGAGGCACTTCTAATTGGAAGAAAAGAAATATAATGATGATGGATATCTTATCGTAGCAGAAACAGACAAGTGCCCTTTGTGGGCAAAAGATACCATTCCGTGTATGGCAGGATGGGACAGAGATTGCTTTTTCTGTAGGTACTCGGATTTTCGTACACCTGAATTTGTACATTTTGCAGAAAAACAACCGCGACACCAAAAGCTCTATAGCATCTGTCAAAATGAGAAAAACAAAAAATAGCAAATGATAAATAGAGTCTGCTGGTTATGGAGAGGAGATTTTTATGAAAGGAATTATTTTAGCAGGAGGAAGCGGTACGAGATTATATCCTGCGACAAAAGCTTTAGTTAAACAATTACTGCCGGTATATGATAAGCCGATGATTTATTATCCACTGTCAACACTTTTGCTTGCAGATATAACGGACATATTGATTATTTCTACCCCCGACGATTTGCCGGCGTTCAAAAAGCTATTTGGTGATGGCAGAAAGTTAGGGCTCAGTATATCTTATGCTAAGCAGGACAAACCGAGAGGACTGGCTGATGCATTTTTGATAGGTGAGGAATTCATAGGGAAAGATGATGTGTGTCTTGTTCTTGGAGATAATTTGTTTTATGGTCAGAATTTCACCGAGATTTTGCAAAAAGCGGTGAGTGATCTTGATGGAGCAACGGTGTTTGGCTATCCCGTAAAAAATCCTGAAGCCTTTGGGGTATGTGAATTTGACGGGAACGGAAATGTGATTTCTATTGAGGAAAAACCTGAAAATCCTAAGTCAAATTATGCCGTTCCCGGCTTGTACTTTTACAATAATGATGTTATTGAAATCGCCAAAAACATAAAACCCTCTAAACGTGGCGAACTCGAAATTACTTCAGTCAACAATGAATATATTAAAAGAGGGAAACTCAAAGTTAAACTTTTTGGCAGAGGAATGACGTGGTTTGATACAGGAAGTCCCGGAGCGCTTCAGGAGGCAGGCGATTTTATTGGTATGATACAAGAACGTCAGGGTTATTACATATCTTGTATAGAAGAAATTGCATGGAGACATAAGTTTATAACTGATAAGCAGTTCTATGAACTTGGTGAGGAACTGAAAAACAGTGAATACGGAAAATATATTTTAAGATTGGCAGGTGATGAAGCATGTTGCATCTGATAACAGGCGGAGCGGGGTTTATCGGCACAAATTACATAAGACATATACTCGGCAAATATCCTGCGGACAAAATTGTTTGCGTTGACAAACTCACTTATGCCGGAAATTATGATAACTTAAAAGAGTTTGAAAATGAAACCCGATTTTATTTTGAGAAAATTGATATATGCGACAGAAACAGCATTTACAACTTATTTGAAAAATATGATGTTGACTGTATCGTAAACTTTGCGGCAGAAAGCCATGTTGACAGATCAATAGAAAACCCCGAGGTTTTCCTTAAGACAAATATCATAGGTACAAACGTGCTTCTTGATGCGGCAAACAAATTCAAAATAAAACGTTATCATCAGGTTTCGACTGATGAGGTGTATGGTGATTTGCCTCTTGACAGGCCGGATTTGAGATTTAAAGAGGATTGGAACATAAAAACATCAAGTCCATATTCGGCGTCAAAGGCATCGGCGGACCTTCTTTGCCTTGCATATTTCAGGACATACGGAACACCGGTTACAATTTCAAGATGTTCAAATAATTACGGGCCGTATCAGTTCCCTGAAAAACTGATTCCTCTTATGATTGAAAAAGCACAGCGTGACGAAAGTCTTCCCGTTTACGGTGATGGTAAAAACATCCGTGATTGGCTTTATGTAGAAGACCATTGCATTGCGGTTGATGAAATTGTAAGAAATGGGAAAATCGGAGAAGTATATAATATCGGCGGTAACAATGAAAAGGCTAATATTGACATTGTGAAAATCATTTTGAATGCCATTGAAAAACCCGAAAGTCTTATAACCTATGTAAAGGACAGACCGGGGCACGACAGACGATACGCAATAGATTCTTCAAAGATTCAAAAAGAGCTTGATTGGATGCCAAAGACTGATTTTGAAACAGGTATTCAAAAGACGATTCAGTGGTATAAAGATAATCCGCAGTGGATTAAAAGAATCCTAAGCGGTGAATATAGAAATTTTCAAAGAGGAGTTAGTGTAATATGAAAAACAGAATTTTAAGTGCAGTTTTGACACTTGTGATGATTTTAAGTCTTTTTCCCGTAATGCAGATGCCTGTGAGTGCGGCAAGTTTGCCCTGGATAAGGGAAATGGATAACGATCCGAGCGTTGGCAAAACAACACACGATGTTTATCTGAGATTCAAATCCGACGGAGATGTTGGTTCATGGGCAACTGGAAGTAATTGTGACGCGTGTCTTCTGGCAATAGAGTTCCCCGCAGGTGCTACGTGGGGCAGTGCTTATGACAATGGTCATGCCTCTACAACGAAATTAGAACCATATGGAGAAAGTTCCAGACTCTACACAAAATATTTCGGCAAAAACTTTATGACAAACAGCAGTGATTATATTGAGATATGGATTAACGATGTTGATGCTTATCCTGGTTCTATTTTCATGGATCTTAAAAGATTAGGTTCTTCCAGATCATACCATGGTGACATTTACTGTACGGTTGACGGTCAAGTTATTGTAAATAAAAATAACTGGGGTACCGAAGGCGGAAGTGTACAGACCGCATGGTATGATAATGATTGGTATGTACCTTTATCATCGGCAAAAGTTAACATTTCTGCCACTAATGTTATAAAACCCGGCGGAACCGTTAGTATCCCTTACACAGTTACAGGTAAAGATTCCATGGGTGGAGACATTGCAGAGCCTATTTGGTCCAATTTTCTGTCAACAAGAGGTGTTGTAGTATCTGAAAAATTAGTATCGGCAACATCAACAGCAAACTTTAGTTGCAGTGGAGTTACATTGGATCCGTCTTCAAAGCAGATAAAAGTAGATGGTGCAGCCTTTAATTCGGCAAAGAAAACCCAAAAATTCCGAATTGCGACAACAGTAGGTATTGGTGCAAATCCTATGTATGATTCGCTGGGATTTCCTATAACCGATCATAAGATTTTGGGAGGAACTAAAACCTTCTACTCCGACGTAATTACTTTGTATCCCGGTGAAGGTACCATTAATTACAACGCTAACGGCGGTTCGGGAAGTATGGCAAGTCAGAATATAACATATGGCACCGATACAAAGCTTGCAAAAAATACCTTCACATATAATCCGACTCTTACATTCAAATCAGATATCGGAACTTTGGACGTTCCATCAGTAAGTGTACCTGCTGCTTTCGGCGGTTGGATGGACAAAAGCACAATAACTTTCAACGGTACAACTTATCCTTATTATGAATTTGATGCAGCGGGTTACGCTAACAGAAACGGCGATGTTTTGGCGTCATCAGCATTTGGCAACGGAGTTTATGACAAAGAAGCTATGCTGAGACATTATATTGAACATGGTAAGAAGGAGTATGAAAACGGTAGTTCAGGCAGAGCTGCAGCTACCGGATATTTCGGCACATACCCTGATGGTGCAACAGTAAAAAATCTTGCGGGAGAAGCGGGTACTGCTGTATCGCTTTATGCCAAGTGGAATTATGGAACAACAACACTTCCGACTCCAACAACTGACGGTTATACCTTCAGAAGCTGGACTGCAGACCTTATGGATATTGCAACTCTTACTGATAATCTTGAAATCAACGACACAACCAGAGGAACTATCGGATACAATGACGGTTATGCTTTGACAGAAAATCTTATTCCCGTTATAGGCGGAACAACATTTACCTCCAACATGGAAGTGTGCGGTGTTTATGCCTATGATAAAGACGGTAATTTCCTTAAACGTTGTTCGAGCTATGCCACAATACACACTGTCCCGTATGCGGCGGCTTTTGTGCGTGTTGAAGTGTGCACAAAGAAAGAGTTGTCTTTTGAAGATTTTAAAAATTTAAGTCTTGAATACAGTGTTCCCGCAGGAACAGTAGTACCTGTTGCCGGAAATCAGACTTATACTGCTAACTGGCAGGGTCATTACAACATCAGATTTGATCCCAATGGCGGTAAAGGCGGAACAGAGAATTATGTTGTAATGGGCTCATCAAGGTACAGCGAAGTAAGTTGGCTTACTGTTTCAAGAAAAGGCTATGAATTTGCAGGCTGGACAACCGAACCTGACGGTACAGAATTAGTTTACGGTGCAGACGGACATTGTATCCCCGGATCTAAATACTGGGATGAAAACGGAAACTGGAAGTATGACGGCGACGTTGTTGTATATGTAAAATGGGCTCCTCTTCCTGTTACAATTACTGCACAGACAACTGCAGGCGGAAGTGTAACAGGCACAAAAACCGTAAATGCAGGTGAAAACGTAGAACTTTTGGCAACGAGCGAAGACGGATATGAATTTGCCGGTTGGTATGACGGTGAAACACCGGTTTGCGAAACAGAAAACTTTACTGTTGAAAATGTTGATGAAGACAAAACCTATACTGCACAATTCAAGGAATATGTTTGCAACCATAGCCATGACGGCGTGGAATACAAGCCTTGGAAAAACAGTAAATCACTTCCTTCTTCAACAGGAAATTATTACCTTGCTACAGACGTAATAATTTCGCAAGAGTGGACAGCTCCTGCAGGCGAAGTTAATCTTTGCCTTAACGGAAAGTCAATCAATTTGAATTCTAACCATATAGCAGTTGAAAACGGTGCAACTCTTAATATTTACGATTGCGGTGATACCGTAAGATATTACGATGCAGACAGCACCACAGGTAAGTGGACGTTGAAGTCCGAAGGCACAAGTGATTACACCACAGAAGGCGGTGTGATTACAGGCGGAAGCAATACCTTTGGCGGTGCAATTTCCGTAAATGATGCAACACTTAATCTTTACGGCGGAAACCTTGCAGGCAACACAGCTTCTTCAAATAACGGCGGTGCTGTTTATATCACAAAAGGTACACTTACAATAGACGGTGCGAATATCCTCGGCAACTATGCTTACAGTTACGGCGGCGGTGTGTTTGCAAATCAGTCAACAGTAACAATTAACGACGGAAGAATTTCTTATAACAGAGCAGGTATCACCGATAATAAAGGTGGAGACGGCGGCGGATTTTATCTGTCCAATTGTACTACTACAATGAACGGCGCAAGCATTACGCATAATACTAACCTCTATGACGGTGCAGGTATTATGAACTCCGCAGGAGGTACACTTACTGTAAACGGCGGTACAATATCAGACAACACAACTACATTCTGGGGTGAATGGTCTGATTATTGCGGCGGTACAGGTATATGCAACGATAGTGACAGTACCCTTATATTGAATGATGGTACAATCTGCGATAACACAGGCGTTTCAAATGGCGGCGGTGTGTTTAACAGAGGCACATTTAATATGAATGGCGGTACAATTGAAGGTAACATCTGTGTTTCGCTTGCAGATAACATCTACAAAGGTTACGGCGACGGTGTGGCAAATGAAGCAGGCGCGGTATTTACTATGACAGATGGATACATCGGTGTTATTCATAATGACCTGGTTCAGGATGATACTTGCCGTGGTGTGTATAATAAAGGCGCATTCACAATGACAGGTGGTGAAATATTTGCTTCATCCGATGATATGTCTTCTTGTTACGGTTTATCCAACTCTTCTGCTTATAACGCTGACGGAACAGAAACAAGCAGTGCTGTTGCAAATATCGGCGGAAACGCTGTTATCACAGGACAGTGTGGCTATAAACCCTTTGCGGTAAACGGTACAGGAACAGTTAACGTAGGCGGAAATGCTGTTCTTACAGCTAAAAACGTTAATGATTGCAAGGATAACAGATCCCGTGCGATTTATCTGAGCCGTGGTACAATCAATGTTTCGGGCAATCCCGAACTTATATCCTTGCATGATTTTAGTTCATCAAATCCTCCTGATACAAACGGTATCAGATTTGAACCCAGTGTTACGGTTAATCTTTCAGGCGGTCCTGTAATAACTGCCACAGCACATATTCAGTTGGAAGGTACTCCTTCGGAGCCTTCAAAATATTTCAATATTGTAGGCAAACTTGAAAAACCTGTTTCGCCTTACGTTGTTGTAAAGAGAGTTGATACTGACCTTTCGGAAGGTGCTTTTACTAACGGATGGACTGAATATATGTCTGATGCAGAACACGATGATTATTTTACAGGTCCCGAAGGCTATGGCGTACTTCTTTACGAAAACGAATTAAGACTTGCAGAACATGCACACAAAAACATAATTTATTCGGCATGGGAAGAAATCGATTCGTTGCCGACAACTGCAGGAAATTATAGACTTGAATCTGATGTTACTATTTCCGAAACGTGGAATGTTCCTGCAGGTGTAACAAATCTTTGTCTTAACGGACACAAGATTACATACACAGGCAATTCAATTGCCATCAACCTTGTGGATAATGTAGAACTCAACGTTACCGATTGTATAGACAGCGGTATGCTCTATGCAGAATCCGAAGAAGATTTCACAGGCGAAGCTCATACGGGAATATGGATGTCAGGTGGAAAATTCACCATGGATTCCGGTAAAATATATGTAAAAAATACATATCCGAAAGCAAATGCCAGAGCTATTGTTGCCCGCGTTGGTGCTTCTCTTACACTTTCGGGCGAAGCAGAGGTGGAAGCATACTGTTCAGGTTCACCTTTCGGAATTTGTGCCGGAATCGAAGCAACAGTAATCCTTTCAGACGATGCATATATTTATGCTGAAAATATCGATCCTTCCGCAAAAGATGGTCGTGTGAGAGCAGTTTACGGCGAAACGGGTGCTGTTATTAACATATATGGTTCACCGGTAATTGAGGCATACTCTCCAAGTACAACCAATGCGGTAAATGCGATACGACTTAACGAATCAACTGCAGTATTTAACGGAACACCTGCTCTGATAGCAAACACTGATTCGGGATTAGCTGCAGAGGTGCATTGCGAAAAGACAACTGACCTTATTTCGGTTAATTGCAATCTTGAAAATGATACTATCTACAGAGTATATAAACCGAGCAACGGTGTCATTACTGCAAGTGAAAATACCGAATATAACGACGCTTCGAAATTTGCAAGTGCAATTGATGACTATAAGGTAACAAAGGAAAGTGACGGTCAACTTTATTTTGTTGAAGTTCTTTCATATACAGTAACAGCGCAGTCAACCGAAGGTGGTAATGCAGAAGGTACTTCAACAGTAAAAGAAGGCGAAAATGTTACATTTACCGCTGTGGCTGATGAAGGTTATGAATTTATTGGCTGGTTTGAAGGCGAAACCAAGGTTTGCGATACAGAGAAATTTGTTGTTGAAAATGTAACAGCGGATAAAACTTATACTGCTAAATTTGAGCTTATCAAAGTTGAAGAGCCAGAAATACCGGAAGATGCAGAAACGGTATGCTACATCGATTCAAATGGTTATACTTCTTTGGCGGAGGCGGTTGCTGATGCCAATAATGGCGATGTAATCTGGATGACAGCTAATGACAATTTGTCCGGCAACATTACCATAACCCAGAGCATAACAATTGAGCTTGAAGGATACAATCTGCCTAACGCGTGCATAAAGTTTGAGGGCAATATAGATGTTAAGCTTAATGACCGTGTCGGCACGGCTGTTCTGAACTCAAACCACAATATCGGCTATAAAATAACCAATGATTTCAGTAGCGATTCGAGACCGAGAGCCTCTTTCTATCTCACGGGAGGTGCTGATGTTACAATATCCGGAGCGACTGGTGGTACAAAGTTTTACGGTGGTACAAATGAGGGATTGCCTAAAGCCTTTGTTGTAGGAAAGGGCTGTTCTCTTACCGTAAACGGCGGCACAATGGTTTATGAAGGCGGTTACGGTTCTGATGGTATTTTCGTATGTGATACCGGTGTACTTACACTTAATGATATTCTGATTGACAGATATACAAACGATAAAAACGGAAGCAGTCTTTCGTATGCAAATGTTCCCACAACCGAAAATCCGTTGACAATCAAAAAGGGCCATTTTTACGGTGGTATGTGGGTTGAAGGTTCCGCTACAATTAACGGTGTTTCTATTTCTTACGGAACACTTACATTTGAAAAGATAGAAAAAGCTCTTTTGTACACTTCGGAAGGTTCTTATATCGATTATGACAAGTCCACAAGCTCCAACGGATGGGAAATCTACATTGCGTCTAACAGCTTATCTACGGATACTGAGATTGATAATGAAATAGATGCTACCGAAGCGTTGCGTGTAAGTGCGGGTGGAGACATTGTTGCCCAAGTCGGTCAGAAGATTGTTTTTCAGCCTCAGGTAACCGGTGGTGACGGGGCAACCGAAATTACATATATGTGGGAAAAAGACGGTGCAGACTCCGGGGTTACAACCAATATTTACACTATTGAAGTAGCAACGATTGATGATGAGGGCGAATATGTATTCACAGCGACACAGGGAAACACTTCTGTTTCGTGTGTATATGTTCTTTCTGTTGAAGGAACACAGCCTGATGAAGAGCCCGAGGCAGAACACTACAACATCTGGTGCGGAGAATACGAATTCACATCAGACAATCTCGTAATAGACAACACTGACAATTCCGCAATCAGCGGCAGTGCAACCTTTGACCCCGATACGTACACACTTACTCTTGATCAGTTCAGTTATACCGGTGCAGGCGGTGCGCAAAGCGATTATGAAAGATTACCCGGCGTAGGTCTTTTCTTCAGCAATCCCGAGATAAACCCCGATGCACCTTGCGGAAAACTTGTTCTTCATGGTACTAATTATATTGACTGTGTTTCTGATGGCTCGCTCTCATGTGCGGTATATATTATTGGCAGTGCTGAAATATCCGGCGATGGAAGTCTTACGGCTCGTGCGTCTTTTGACGGTGTTCGTGAGGGCAATGATATTGACGGAATAACATATGCGATATGCTGTACATCAACACTTTCTGTCAAGGATTCAACCATCACGGCGATAACGGATATTGACAGTGATTACGCATATGGATTAACAGCAGGCAGTCTTGAGCTTGACAACGCAAATATCACGGCTTCAGGCGATAAGGGATCAATCTACTTATTCGCCGGTGGTACTTTTGATGCTGCTATTGACGGTCACAGAGCCTTTGTTTCCAACAATAAGGACGGATCAGATGCTACAGAATACGGTCCGGGAATGGATATTGCTGCATATAAGTATGCGAAGATTGAGCCCATTGAAAACGAAGAACCCGAGGATCCTGAAAAACCGGATGAGCCCGTTATAAACGAATACACCGTAACGGCAAACGCAACCGACGGCGGTGTTGCGGAAGGAACTGCAACTGTTGAAGAGGGCGAAAGCGTAACACTTACTGCCAAAGCGTACGAAGGATACGAGTTTATCGGCTGGTACGACGGCGCAGATCTTGTTTGCAAAACAGAAGAATTTGTTGTGAAAAATGTAACGACAAACGCAACATATACGGCAAAATTTGTTCTTATCGAGGTTGAAGAACCTGAAGTTCCGGAAATTCCTGATATTCCTGAAGAACCCGAAATGCCGGACGGCTTTGACTTTACATCTCTGAGAACGCTCAAGACAAAAGAAATAACAGTAAATCACAGCACAAGGACAATCAATATAACTCCTGAGGATGGTTTGGAATATATCACAATATTCCAACATCAGTCAGATGTTATTCCCGGAGGAACATTCAGGATGTCCAGCTATATGGGCAACAAGGTAGAATACAATAAAGCAGGAAGCTACAGAGTGTATTTTACAACCGACAATTATGTTACTGTGAAAGCGAAGATTACAATTGGTGATGCGACAGAAGAATATTTTGTAAATGTCGGCTTTAATATCCCAATGGAATATAATTTCACATCTTTAAAGGGCGAAGGTTTTGAAGTTACGAATGTCGACCATGAAGACAGAGTAATTGATATGATAGCCGCCAATGGTGTCGAAAGCATTATTCTTTATTCACAGCAACATAATACAATAAACGGCGGCAAATTATATATGTCAAGCTACCTTGGAAACAGAGTTGTGTTTGATGATGACAGAAATTATACTGTATATGCTGACTCCAAACAGAAATTGTCAGTGAAGGTGAATATCTTTATAAATAATGAAAAGAGAGAATATACCTTAAATATTCAGTTCCCGAAATTCGTTCCGAAGTACGATTTTGAAACGCTTGTCGGAACCGGATTTGCAGATGTTAGTATTGACCATAGTGCAAGAACAGTTACGATTTATGCAGACAATCCGAATGTTATAAAAATCCCGATTGAGCAGGATGCAGTTTATAACGGAAAATTCCGAATGGCAAGCTATATGGGAAATAAGGTATCTCTTGACCTTGACACAAGACTTTACACAATCACAAGACGTGATGTTTCTACAATTCAGGTTAAGGCAAATCTTGAACTTGGCAAAGAATCAAGAGAATATCTTGTTACAATCATTTATATTGAGCCTGAATGGGGATTTGAAGATCTTACAGCTACAAATGTCACATCGGTAAACGTTGATCACGACACAAAAACT
>JAZRMZ010000180.1:0-4988 GCA_045647905.1 Clostridia bacterium | reverse complement strand
TTCTTTCTGCCTATAACAGGAGTGTTGCTCAAACTCCCGTTTGTATGTCAGATAATGATGAAGAAAAGCGACGTCGGGAAATTGCATATCTGAATCTGAACTGGTTTATGTATTCTTTGGGAGCAAGAAGCGAAAGAATCGGTATGAACTGCGGTCTTGAAATCAGAATGCCGTTTTGTGACCATAAACTTGTTGAATATGTCTGGAATATTCCGTGGGAGTTCAAAAAATACAGAGAACGTGAAAAAGGTCTTTTGCGTGCAGCTTTTGGAGATATTCTGCCTGAGGAAGTTCTGTGGCGCAAAAAAAGCCCCTTTCCAAAGACTCACAATCCTTTCTATGAGTCCATGGTCAAAGAGGAAGCACTAAGGCTTATTTCGGACGATAATTCCCTTGTCTCGGCTCTTTTGAATAAAGAGTATATCTTTGAAATTGCAAATCAACCTTCGGATTACGGAAAACCGTGGTTTGGACAGCTTATGGCAACGCCACAGTTATATGCATATATCATTCAGCTTGATTATTGGCTGAAAAAATACGGAATTACTGTTAAATTATAAAATAAATTATAATTCAAATGATATTTTGAAAGGTTGAAAAACTATGGCAGCGGAAATTAGATTTACTGTTGACAAAACAAATGAAGGAAGAACTGTTGAAAGAATACTGAAAAGCCAATTCGGTGTTTCGGCTTCACTTTTGACATTTCTTAAACAAAACGGCAGGCTTTTCAAAAACGGAAACATTTGCAGGACTGTTGACATATGTAACCTCGGAGATACTATTGCCGCAGATGTTTCCGAAAATATTAACAAACCTGAAAATATTGAAATTTGGGAATTTGAACCTGAGATTCTTTTTGAGGACGATTTTTTTGCTGTGGTCAGCAAGCCCGGAGGAATGGAGGTTCATCCCTGTCCGTCAAACCGACGGACAACCCTTGCAAATGCCATGATGTATCATTGGTCCAAAAACGGGGAATACCATAACTACCATATCGTTAATCGTCTTGACAAAGAAACATCAGGAATATGTATTATTGCAAAAAACAGATTTGCACACGGAGTACTTTCAAACCAAATGAAGAAGAATATATTCAAGCGTGGATATATCGCTGTTATTCACGGAGTTTTGGAGCCGTCTGACGGTATTGTTGAAATCCCCATAAAACGGGATTCTGAAAGCATAATTAAACGTGTTGCGGCAAATGACGGAAAGTACGCAAAAACAAATTATAAAACTCTCAGGATTTATAAAAACGGGCTGTCTGAAGTGTCGGTTTTTCTTGAAACAGGACGAACACACCAGATTCGTGTTCATTTTTCGCACCTGGGACATCCTCTTGTGGGGGACTGGCTTTACGGAAACGGTGATAATGAACGGGATTTGATTAAAAGACACGCTTTACACGCAGGTTTTGTTGAATTTCATCATCCGTTGAACGGAATCAAAATGACTTTCAAAACTGATTTGCCTGATGATATGAAAAATTTATTGATTACTTTGTGAAAAAGAAATGGAAATAGGATGATTTTTTACAAAAAATTCAAAACTTTTTAACAAAACATAAAAAAAGTGTTGACTTATAATGAATTTTTTAGTATTCTATATATATAAATTGTCAGTATTTTTTGTTGTAAATAACTAAAGGAGCGTTATTATGTTTTTAAAGGAAATTGTTGTCCAGAATCAAGTGGGACTTCACGCAAGACCTGCGACATTCTTCATTCAGAAAGCAAATGAATACAAATCAAGCATTTGGGTGGAAAAGGACGAGAAAAAGGTTAACGCAAAAAGTCTTCTTGGGGTTTTGTCCCTTGGCGTTACAAAAGGCGTTTGTATTACAATTATTGCAGAAGGTCCTGATGAAGAACAAGCGGTTAATGAGCTTGTTTCAATGATTTCTTCTAATTTTGCTTAGCTTATAAATTAAAATTGTATATTGGTTAAAAATGTCTTACGTCCGTAAGGCATTTTTGTGTATAAAAAGGAGAGTTGCTGTATGGTTGATATAAAGAAAAAACTATCGTCTCTGCCCATGTGTCCCGGAGTTTATATTATGAAGGATGCTGACGAAAAAGTTATATATGTGGGCAAAAGCAAGGTTTTGAAAAATCGTGTAAGTCAGTATTTTGTTAATCTTTCTGCACATACGCCCAAAACCCGCGTAATGGTTAGTCAGATACATGACTTTGAATATATAATTACGGATTCCGAAAGCGAAGCACTTGCTCTTGAATGTAATCTTATAAAAAAATACCGACCAAAATACAATATTCTTTTGAAAGACGATAAACAGTATCCCTATATCAAAATAACCGCAAATGAGGACTTTCCACGGCTTTTTGTGACGAGGAGCGTTCAGAAGGATGGCGGTTTGTATTTTGGTCCGTATATGACAACTGTTGCATTGAAAGAAGCCGTCGAAGAACTCAGAAAAGCTTTCAGAATAAGAAGCTGCAAAAAAACTATCGGAAAACGAATTGAAAGACCTTGTTTATATTATCAGATTGGACAGTGCAGTGCACCCTGTGCTGAAAAAATAACAAAGGAAGAGTATGGCGAATCCATTTCCCAAATATCGGTAATTCTTAATGGAAAATATGAAAATGTTGTCAAAGAGCTTCAGAAAAAGATGCAGGATGCATCGGAAAAATTTGAATTTGAAAAAGCAGCACAATACAGAGATAAAATAAAAAGCATAACCGTTCTTGGTGAGAACCAAAAAGTTTCATCCTCATCCGACAAAAACATGGATGTTATTGGTGTTTATAAAGAAGGGAACAATTTCTGCATTCAGATTTTCTATTATCGCGATGGAAACGCTGTAGGGTCAGAGTACTTTACACACACGGTAGAATACGGAGAAAAGGCGGAAATTCTCGAAAACTTTGTAAAGCAATTTTACTTTACAGCGTCTAATATCCCGGGGGAAATACTATTGTCCGATGAAATTGAAGATGCGGAAACAATTTCGCAATGGTTATCGGATTTGTGCGGACACAAGGTGAGATTTAATGTTCCTCAAAGAGGTAAAAAAGCGGAAATCATACGTATGGTTGTTAAAAACGCTGAAGAATCATTGTATAAATACCAATTAATGCTGAACAAAGACCGAGAAAAACAAAACAGAATTCTTTCAAGATTGTGTGAGGTTTTGAATCTTTCAAAAACACCTTTCCGAATTGAATCATATGACATTTCAAATATTTCAGGTGAATCCTCGGTGGGTGTTCAGATTGTTTATGAAAATGCTGTTCCCAAAAAAAGTTTATATCGTAAATATAATATCAAATCTGTGGCAGGTGCGGATGATTACGAAAGTACAAGGGAAGTTATTTTCAGAAGAATCAACGAGGCGTACAGGGAAGAGGATATGATTAAATCGGGCGAGCTTTCGCCTGAACGGGCAAAGTTTTTACCCTTACCCGATTTAATTCTGCTCGACGGAGGCAAAGGACACGTTTCGGCCGTTCGTATGCTTATGGATACCCTTGGAGAAGAAATCCCGGTTTTTGGTCTTGTTAAAGACGGTTCCCACAGAACAAGCGGCGTAACCGATTCCGAACAGGTTTTTCACATAGATAAGAAATCCGAATTGTTCAGATTTCTTGCAGGAATGCAGGATGAAGTGCACCGTTTTGCAATAACATCATGGCGAAGAAGACACGAAAAGAAAAATGTTCATTCCGACCTTGAAAAAATTGAAGGTGTTGGGCCTTCAACAAGAAAAAAACTTTTGAAAACTTTTTCTGGCATAAAAAACATCAAAAATGCATCTGTTGATGAACTGAAAAAAGTTGTTTCCGAAAAAGTTGCAAAGAATATATACGTATATTTTCATAAGTAAGGTGATTAAAATGGCTGTGATTGTTGATAAACATGCCAACAGTAAAATCTTTGAGGCATTGGCAAATCTCAATGTCACGTGTTTTAAATCAATGTCGCTGGATTTTCTGTATAAGCCCGTTAACACGCATCCCGATATGCAAATTCATTTTATTGATAATTATACAGCAGTATGCACTCCGTCTGTTTATAACCATTATAACAACATTTTTCCTGACCATATCAATCTTATCAAAGGGGAGGCAGATCCCGGCGGCACATATCCTCAGGACTGTGCATATAATGTTGTTAGATTGGGCAAAAAAATAATAGGAAATCTGAAATATACCGATAATAAAATAAAAAATTTATACTCGGAACGTGGATTTGAATTTATCAATGTCAATCAGGGATATACAAAATGCAATCTTTGCGTTGTTGACTCAAATTCCGTTATTACAGAGGATGATGGCTTGACAAAAGTTTTGCTCAGCCACGGAATTGATGTCCTGAAAATTCAAGTTGGGCAGGTGGAGCTTTCAGGCTTTAAAAACGGATTTATTGGCGGAGCATCGGGCTTTATTTCCGAGAACTGTATTGCCTTTTGCGGTGCAATCAACCAAGTGGATGAATATGAAAAAATTAAAAATTTTATTGAGGAAAAAGGCTTGGAACTGGTTTCTTTATCAGACATAAGTCTTTCAGATTACGGAAGTTTGTTATTTGTGAATGATTTTATAAAATGATCAATGAAGGAGGATGAAGCTTCAATGATTAATAGTCTTGTGCTTTGTTCTGACATAAGACTGAATGCATTTGAAAACATAATCCGTGAAAACCTGCAAAACAATATT
This sequence comes from Clostridia bacterium, assembly GCA_045647905.1. Taxonomy (GTDB): domain Bacteria; phylum Bacillota; class Clostridia; order Monoglobales; family Monoglobaceae; genus SIG440. The sequence goes on along the minus strand of JAZRMZ010000180.1, from coordinate 306 downwards.
GTATATTTGAAAGATGAAACAGTTTTGTCTGTAAATAATACCAAAAAACATTTTTTTGAAATAAATTTTAAACATAATATTGATGAAGAAATAATTGCTGATTTGCTGAGCAAATGGATAATAAAATATTATGAACCGTATCTTATTGAAAAAATATTATATTCCGAATTCCCCGAAAATCCTGTTGATAAATCTGTTATTCTCAAAAAGGCTTTTGAAAAGAAACGGTATTTTGAAAACAACAAATATATTGTTAAAAATTTAACAGATTATTTTCAAAAGCCTTTTAAGTCGGAGGCCAAGCGG
>JAZRMZ010000179.1:0-4979 GCA_045647905.1 Clostridia bacterium | reverse complement strand
TTTCCTGATAGTCCTATTGCATCTAAACTGATATTAAGCTTTTTGGCATCACTCATATCATAAAGTGTGTTTCTTCCTTCGTTTGCACGTTTTAATGCGACAAGAGCATAAAAGCATTGTTCTGTTGCCATTAAGTTTGTAGAATCTCCGTGTATATGCTTAAAGCCTTTTCCATTATCATAAAACGAAAAAAGATTATCAATCACAGACTTTCCGTTTTTCACGAAACGTACATCATCAACCGAAATTCCAAGCGCACAGAGAGCAACTATAACCTGAACACTACTTTCGGAATTTTCTGTTTCATAACTTGAAAAACCGCCGTTTTCTTTCTGCATATTGGATAAACAATTAAGTGCCTTTTCTGTTGCCGTCTTAACCTTGTCATTGCTTTGATATTTTGAAAGAGCCTGAAGTGCCATACCTGTCACATCAGGATCAGCCACATCTCCCGATAATGCCCATCCGCCATCGGAGGTTTGCTTTTCGAGAATATGGTTTATATACATTTCTCTTGTTGCCTGAACCTTTGCATTTTGGTTGTTTGGCATATCATAGTTTCCGCTATCAAGTGCAATGAGTGCCCATATAGCTCCGTTTACACCTTGCAATATAGTTTTTTCATAATCCCCAAGCGGTGCTAAAAGATTGTAGCCTGCAACATTTTGAGGGTTCTTACCGATAGCTGCGAGAGCAACAATTACTCTTGAATATTCTGTATATTTTTTGTTATGGAGTACGCCGTCACAATCTTTAACATATTTTGTAACCGTCTGATAATAATTCTCAAAATATTCATCGGGGATATCCATATCGCATCTGGCAAGTCCCAAAACCGCCCATTCACCACCAATGGAGCCAACTTGCGGCTCTTTTACAGTTTCATATAAATAATTTCCAACACTTTCTAAAGTAGCATTTACTTTGTTGTTATCAAAAGCCAACGCTTCTGATGAAAGGCTGAAAAGAATTGACAAAGTTAAAATTATTCCTATAAATTTCTTCATTCTTAACGCTCCTTTAAAACGGCAATAGCGAGCAGTCAGTTTTTGTAACCGACTGTTCGCAACTTACCGTAAATTGTTATTTTGCTACATTCTCACAAAAACGCATAAGAATCGCCGCAACCTGAGCACGGGTTGCTGTAGCTTTCGGGGGAAGTGTGGTTTCACTTGTTCCGTTTACAAGCTCTGTTTTGTTTGCCCAAGAAAGTGCATCAAGAGCCCAATCACTTACATCACTTGTATCCGCAAAGTTTGAAAGGTCACTGGCATCACTTACATTATAACCCTGCATTTTTGCAAAACGATAGATAATAAGTGCCATCTGTTCACGGGATATATCACTATCGGGTGCAAACTCTGTGCTTGTGATACCACTTACAATTCCATTTGCAGCCGCCCAAGCAACCGCATCAGAATACCACTGACCTTTAGCTACATCTTTAAATTTATGTGTGCTTTCAACACTTTCAGGCTTTGCCATTCTGTAAAGAACAGTTACAAGCATAGCTCTTGACATTTTACTTTCAGGTTCAAAACCGTTACCCGTACCTTGCATAAGATTATTTTCATACACATACTTTACGCAATTATAATGCCAATCGTCTTTTTTAACATCGGCAAAGGTGGTTTCTGTAAATGTGTTTTTGGTGGTTTCTTCTTTTTGTTCTTCCTTTATTTCCTCTTTATCCTCTTTCTTTTCATCCTCTGTTTTGTTGTTTTTATTTGCAGAAGAGGAAGAAGAACCTGAATAGAAAGGATCGCCTATATCTGCACCTAACTGACAAGTATATTGCCACTTGATTGTATCACCGTTTTTCACCTCAAAGTCGGAAGCTCCATATTCGATAAATGTTTTATTAAGTGTAATCATCCAACCCGATCCGCTACCTGCATCAAATTCGCCAAAGGTATCATAGCTAATGCCTTTAAGAGTAAAATCACCTATTGATGCAAGGTAAAAACCGCTTTTTGTAGTGCCTGTATGCTGATATGTGAAATCCATTGCATCAAGTAAACGAAGTGTTACATCCGCAACTGTGTCGCCTTTTGTAAAAGGTACTCGTTTTGAAGAGATAATTGTTCCGAGAGCCTTAGGATAAGTCACATTAGATTCACCCTTCACTCGTTTTCCGTTGTCTGTAAAGCTGATATTTACATATCCGTCAATCTCATCGTCTGAAATATCATATTCAATCGAAGGCTTTGACGAAGATGAGTCTGATTTTTCTTTCACCGTTAAGGTAACGGTATGTGCATCGCTTTCAGTTTCATTATCTTTTGCAACAAAGGTTATAGTATACGTTCCTATGCTATCCGGTGTGAAAGTATAATAAGCATCTTCCACCGTAATTGCTTCACTGTCATTAACTTTTACTGTATATATCAAAGAGTCGTTATCACGGTCCACAAAAACCTTTGACATACTTAGGGCGTATGTGCCTCCAAGATTAAGTGTTGCGGTTTTAGGTGCATTTTCACGGATATACGGTGCTGTGTTATCACTTGGAAGCATCCCTGACTTTACAGTAATATCAGGAAGTATGCTACGGGTGTGGAAGGAAGTTTTGTTTCCTCTTGTCAGGCCTCCGGAATCCGGAATATTGCGGTGGCTTTCCCTGTCATCAGGAAAAGCAGTAACACCAATTACTCCGAGACCGATATATCCGTCTGTAAGAGTAAATTCAGTTTCTTCGGTGTTTTCGGGAACAGTAAACTTTACAGTTGTACCTTCTTTAGAGAAGTTGTATTGTTTGCCTTCGCTTTTTATGATTTCTTCGCCATAGCTGTAATGAAGATGTATTGCACCATCACCGTCTGTATTGTTCTTGTATCCGGGATTATATGTACCTGCAATTTTTGCAACGGGGGTATGAACTCCGATAAGTGTAAGGCTTACTTCGTCACCTGCCTCTATAGGCTTTCCCGGATGTGTATTGTTCTTGACCTTAAGTTCAACTTTGTCACCGCGAACTATCTTGTATGCAATTCCCTCATCGGTAGTAACACGGATAATATTGTTGCCCGATACAATTGGTGCAGTATATACACCGCCTATTGCTTCAAGAACAGTATAGCTTTCACCTTTATCTCCCGACACCGCAACTTCGGCTATATTTCCTTGTGCAAAAGAAGGTGAAAGTTTAATTTCTCCGTTTTCTCCGATAAAGTAGAGTGTGTCAAGTTCGCTATCCCACGGTTTTTTGTTTTCTTCTGTATAAACCATGCTGCCTGCACTTGATTTGCTTTCAATTCCAAAGTCAACACCCGGAGCATCTGCACCAACAGTAACTACAAAAAGTCCACATCGTGCAGGATCGCTTGCACCGTATAATCCGTCAAAAGAACTTCCGGTTATTTCTATCGCATCATATGTAACCTCAACAACCGCTGTACCTTCTCCGATTGCAGTAAGCTTTTGCCAATTTCCGCTGCCGTTCGTTGTAGGCTGATCGGGAATAGCCTCAAGACTTATTACATCTTCGCCCGAAAGTATATTGAAATGGAAATCAGGCTCAATGATATGGTTATTGTAAGTAAGGTCAATAATCTGCCATGTTCTGTATGCTTTTATGGTTTTAGCTTCGCCAATTTCTAAAGAAAGGTGGTTTTGCTGATTGATATTGAGAAGTACGCTATCATCTCCAACAGTTGCCGCATCGGAGGTTTCTGTAAAATAGTCAGTTCTGTCTGTTGGGAGATTATCATCTTCGGTGTGAAGCACCGTCGCAGAATTTCCGATTTTAAGATATCCTGCTTTTGTGATTTTACCTTCCATTGATACACGATAACTAAGACCGCCGTCTGCCGCAAAGTAGTGTGTGGATGTGCCGTTTCCATTATCTACTATTGCAAGGGGTTCATATACCGTATGCACAAAGTAGTTGTTCTGATATTTAAATAATTTTGCCACAGCACCCGTTGTTGTTATAACTGTTTTTGGGTTTTTATACGGTACTTTAATCGTTATTTTATCTACATCTTCGGTTATGTTAATCGTTTCTGTTTTAGCACTATATACTGATGAATTTTCAGGCAATGCCGTAAATGCATATTCTGCTTCGGGTATCAAAAGGAATTTGCCACTATCTCCAACTGCTTTATAGTCACCGTAAGAAACACCAAAAGTACCTGAAATCACTTTATCGCTGAAATCAACAATTTCTGTCTGTACCTTGCAAAGCTTCACTGTGCTTTTATCTGATGCAGGAATTGCCATACCGCCATAACTTTCATCACGGACAGAAATCAGAGAAACATTTTCAGGAACAGATACAGAATAGGCTGTGTTTCCGTCTGCCGATTCACCTTTTACAGCCGTTAGTATATCTCCCAAAATATCGGTTCCGTTTTCATCATAGCCGTTTGTAATATAAAATGCCGGAGTTATATCATCGGGAAGTAATACCGACATATCATATGTTTCTTTTGAGTTTGTTACGTTAAGTGTAACCTTGTATGAATCTGCAGAGGTTGCCATAAAGTCACTTGCAAAAAATTCGAGCTCGTAAGTTCCCCCAAGCGTAGGAGCAAAGCTGAAGTTTGTATCTGCCGATACTGCTTCTTCGCCGTTTATCTTTACACTAAAGCTAAGCTCATCACCATCTGCATCAGAAAAGATAGGTGCAAGGTCGAGCGAGAAACTTTCTCCTGCAATAATTTCAGTCGCAAAAGGCTCATTCTGACTTTCTGTAAGTGCCGGAATCTCGTTTTGGACAGCATAACTTATAGTATAGGTTGTGTAGTTATTGCTTGTAGCTTTCGGCTTGGAGTTATAAAGATAAAGTGTCTTTTTTGTCATCCCACCCGAAAGTACAGATGCATACGCAGTAGTTGTTCCCACACCCTGATTAAATGCATTACTACCCGAAATAAACGGCAATTTACCGTCACTTGTTTCAGCTTGTGTCAAATCAAATGCAGCAGTAATTTTGCCATTGATATCATATGAACGAGGCAAGGAGACAACAATATTTT
>JAZRMZ010000178.1:0-5948 GCA_045647905.1 Clostridia bacterium | reverse complement strand
TCTGGCAGAGGGCTATCAGCTTGTAACCGTTTCCGAACTTATGTCTTATTCACAAAACCCTCTTGAGCCGGGAAAAATGTATTACTGTCAATAATCAAAAAACGGTTTTTTTCAAAGTGTTGTAAGTTCCTAAAAAAAGGTAAAACAAGGGGCTATTGCATTAAGTAAAGTTATTGTGCAAATTTACTTTAATGCAACAGCCCTATTCTCATTTCTCAATTTTCAATTCTGCAGGCTCATATTCACGGAGCTTTGCCAGAAAACCTTTTTCCCACAGCTTATCTTCGATATTTTTCAATGTTTCAAAGCTGTCTGCCGAAACCGTGTGATAATGATACCCCGACGTCACGTTTTTCAGCAGGCTTGACTTCCCCGTGGCAATGTTATCCAAAAACTTTTCAACATCCCTTCTGGATTTTATGTTCATTGCAGCCGTAACCTTGTTGTACGCCTTGTGATAAACAAAAACATCTTCAACGGCACCGCCCATATCCACAATCAGGTTCAGTTCCTTTTCCACATCCTCGTCGGAATGAAAAATCTTGAACACCCGTGAGGGTCTGCCTTTGTTTTCAAGAACATACCCCCTGACATGTGCCGAAATTTCCGCACCTTCATCCCTCAGTCGCGCAATATCCTTGACAATAATCTGTCGGCTCACGCCAAACTCATCAGAAAGACTGCCTGCGGAAACAGGCTTTTCAGCCATTGTCAGCCTGTTTAAAATTTCCTTTCGTCTGATTTCACCTTTCATAACCGCCTCCGCTTAAACCGCATGAAGATTTTTCAGCGAGAGGTCAAGAATAGGAGCAGAGTGTGTCAAAGCACCGCTTGAAATATAGTCCACCCCAAGGTCGGTGAGAACCGCAATATTCTCCTTTGTCACATTGCCCGACACTTCAACCTCTGCTCTGCCGTCAATATATTCCATTGCAGTCTTGATTTCATCATGAGTCATATTGTCAAGCATAATAATATCTGCCTTTGCTTCAACCGCTTCCTTCACCATTTCAAAATTTTCAACCTCAACCTCAATTTTAAGCACAAACGGCGCATGCTTACGCACCATTTCAACAGCCTTTCCGATTCCGCCTGCGGCACCTATGTGATTATCCTTCAGCATCACAGCATCCGAAAGATTGTAACGATGGTTTCTTCCGCCACCGCACCGAACAGCATACTTTTCAAAAATACGGTTGTTGGGTGTTGTCTTTCTCGTGTCAAGCAGTGTTGTTTTTGTCCCCTCAAGAAGCCCTGCCATTGAACGGGTGTAGGTTGCAACTCCGCTCATTCTCTGAAGATAATTGAGTGCTGTGCGTTCACCCGAAAGAAGAACCCTTATGTCACCCCGTATTTTTGCAATAAGCTCGCCCTTCTTCACATCATCGCCGTCTTTTGCAAAATATTCAAACTCTGTTTTTTCATCAATAAGGGTAAAAACTCTCTCAAAAACCTGAAGTCCGCAAACCACACCGTCCTGCTTGCATATCAGCTCAACCTCACCCAGTCTTTCTTCGGGCATCACGCTGTTTGTTGAAACATCCTCACTTGTTATATCCTCATTGAGCGCCCCCAGAATCAGCGGGTCCACCTTTAATTTCAAAGTTGCATTATCAAACATTTTTCTTTTCCTCTCTTTCACCTTTTTTTATTTCATCAAGCACAATTTTTCTGTATTCAGCCTTTAATGCATCCCTGTCGTCATAAACCGAAAGGTCTGTTTCAGGAAGTTCTTGTAGCGTTCTCGGTTTTTTTGTCATGTCCGCCGCCGCACGTTTGGCAAAAACAAGACTCTCAAGCAGAGAATTGCTTGCAAGTCTGTTGCGTCCGTGAACACCGTTGCAGGCAGTTTCGCCAATTGCATACAAGCCCGCCATTGAAGTTCTGCTTTCATAATCCACCTTGATTCCACCCATAAAATAATGCTGAGCCGGAACAACGGGAATGCATTCCTTTGTCACATCATAATTATTTTCTTTGCAGTGCCGAACAATGTTGGGGAAGTGTTCCATAAGTTCCTCTTTTGGAATGGGTCTCAAATCCTCCCAGACAAATTCTGTACCGTCCTTCTCCATCTGCTGTTCAATGGCATGGGTCACAACATCTCTGGGCAACAATTCGTCCACAAACCGCTCCATCTCAATATTATAGAGCTTTGCACCCTCACCTCTGACGGATTCGGATATAAGAAAACTTCTGCCATCCTCATTTTTTGAATAAAAAGTGGTTGGGTGAATCTGAACATAATTCATATTTTTCAGTTCAACCCCGTGCTTTGCGGCAATGGCAATGGCATCACCCGTCAGATGTCTGAAATTTGTGGAATGTTTATAAAGTCCGCCAATACCTCCGCAAGCAAGAACAGTATGTTCCGTTGCAACAATTTCGGTTTTGCCATTCTCAAATTCCACAACCGCCCCAACACACTCGCCGTCTTTTTCAACTATATCCAGCAAGGCAGTATGTTCAAGGATTGTGATGTTATCCCTTTCCATCGCTCTCGCCATAAGCTTTGATGTAATTTCTTTTCCCGTTATGTCTTTATGAAACAAAATGCGTTTTCTTGAATGTGCTCCTTCCTTTGTGTAATTAAAGGAACCGTCCTCATTTTTTGAAAAATCCACGCCATATTCAACCAAATCATCAATCACATTTCTTGAGGATTCAATCATAATGGAAACACTTTCTTTGTCATTTTCATAATGGCCTGCTTTCATAGTATCTTCAAAAAAGTAATCAAAATCATTTTCATCACACATAACGCAAATACCGCCCTGCGCAAGAAAAGAATTGCTGCTTTCTCGGTCAGATTTGGTAATTATTGTTACTTTTTTCTCTTTCGGCAAGTTAAGCGCACAGTAAAGTCCCGAACACCCGCTGCCCACTATCAATATATCCGTATTCATTTATGTATCCTCCGTATTCTTGAAAAAACTTTTTCTTCTATAACACCAACAACAGAAAAATACCATTCTTCCGGTTCTTCATTCCATGCATTTCATATTAAATCAAAATTATTCCATTATTTCCGCTTGCTTTTGAATCTCGCCGGCAAGATTTTTCCAGATGAAGTTTCCACTTTCCAACACCATATATCCGTGCCAGGAATCCTCTTTGGGAATTGATACCGAACCGGGATTCAGATAACGAACACCCTCTTTTACATAATCCGCAGGAACATGGGTGTGACCTGACAAAACTACCTCTCCCGGTTGTAAGGCAGGAAAATTGTGATGGCCATGAGCGGCATAAATTGTCATTCCCTCCCAACAAAGAAGGGCAGAATCAGATAAAACCGGAAACTCCAGCATCATCTGATCCACCTCAGTATCACAGTTTCCTCGTACACAAAGAAGTTTTTCTTTAATTCCATTCAGCATTGCCGCAACTTCCTTCGGTGCATATCCCACAGGGAGATTGTTCCGAGGCCCGTGATAAAGCAAATCCCCCAGCAGCAATATCTTGGTCGGATTCTCCCGTTCCACAGCCTCCATCAACTGTCGGCAATACTCCGCCGACCCGTGAATATCCGATGCAATCAATAATTTCATAAGCTTTTTACTCCTTTATATTAAATTAGTTTGTATGGCTTCCCCTTGTGGGGAAGCTGTCACGAAGTGACTGATGAGGTGTTGTAGGGTTCGGCGGTTTCCGACGAACCGGATATTGTATTTGCGAAACATCCTAAAGGCTGTTCCCTACACTTCCACCTCATCCACCGCAAGCGGTCCCCCTGTCTCGTCTGTCGACTCGGTCGGCGATAAACGGTTGCCACCGGCAACCATCGCCCCTCAAGGGGAAGGCTTTCACATTTCGATAATTTTCGACATAATTCTCCCTATATAAATACTGTATAATCTGGATGACAGTAGTTTTAGTTTATCTGATTACCGAAGAATGACTGTAGATGTAGAATTCTTCCTGACTTGGCATCCATTTCTTTTCTTTAGGCAGGAATGTTTTATCATACGCCTCTACTGCGGCGGTGTCCTCACAGCAGTCGGCGGCGGTACTTGGAATATACATCCATTTTCTGCCGTCAAGTACATTCGGTACGAGTTCACAAACAAGAAGTGCAGTAGGAAAGTTTCCATCAACAATAAAACTTACGTTTTTCTTTTTGCAACTTACAAAACCTCTGCTAACATAGTTACCGGGATTTCCGAAATTAATGTTCACGTCATATCCCATTTTTCTTGCAACATCAAACGAATGTTCAATAAGCATCTTTCCGAGTTTTTGTCTTTGATATTTGGGTGCAACACAAAGCGGTCCAAATGAAAGAATCTCTTTTCTTTCACCATTTTCGTCTTTAAGCCAAGCTTTAGTGTACATAATATTGCCGATAATCTCGCCATCATTTTCAAGAACAAAAGCAAGTTCAGGAATGAAATCGGGGTGATTCCGCATCTCGTGCACAAAATAATGTTCATCAGCACCTGGCTTATAAACATTCCAGAACGAATCGCGAGTAAGTACTTGTACTGCTCTGTAATCTTTTTCTTCTTCTAATCGTATAGTTAAATTTTTCATTAAAAAACTCCTTTCAACAATTTTCGACAATCTTTATATGCGGGACAGACAGTTTAGATACAAACCGTTTTGTCGATATGCAATCTTCGATTGCTCGATATTTTACTCCGTAAATCGATATGTTTTCCCTACGGTCAAACTCGATATGATATAAATCTCGTCGCGTTAGCGACATATCGAGTGCGTCAGCACATATCGAGTTCCATGGGAACATATCGAAAATCTCGCAAGAGATTTATATCGCTGCGATTGATACTCAACCGCACTAGGCTCATGTCAAGTCAGGATCAAATTTTAATCATTTTCTTCTGCAACGCCTTCAATCAAATCTGTAACTATTTGATTCAATTCAGCAGCATTTTTTGAAGTTATAACCGGTCTGCCCGATTTTTCTTCAATTTCTTTTCTTGCATTTCCGGCCACACTTCCACCTTGTTTTGCTATTTCCACATTTTCTTTAAATGTTTGCGGATTAGTGGTTTTTGAAAGTTCCGTAGTTGTAGCTTCTGCAAGCATATTCAAAACCAATTCAAGGTCACTCATGTTATCACGCAGATTTTCTTTGGTTAACCCTTTTAGATTCTTATATTTTCGTGTTGTCATTCCCGACCATGCTTTAGTAATTTCATCTGTAAGAATAGCATACTCAACACCTTTTTGAACTCCATGCTTATCCCATTCATGCGTTAAAGCATTACGCACTCTAATTGATAAAATTCTTTGATGTATCCATTCGTCACTGTAGCCTTTCTTTTGATAGGTTTCTATTGCCCTGTCGATTGCAAGTTCAGGGTCAATAGTTTCATTAATCCGTTCTTTTCCAACTTCGGCGAGCCACATTTTGAATGGTTCTGCTTTTGGTGATGGTATTGATTGAATTATGCGAAGTATTCCAGCTATATCTGCTACATCTGTATTATACCGCTTTCCGTCTTTAGGAGATTTTAATTTCAGTTGGTGACAAATTGTCACCAACTCATTTCCTTCTTCCTTTAACCTTTGTTTTAATTTATTCCAATATTTTCTGCCATCTGCACTATCAGTAAGAACAGAAACCACATCAACAACCGAAAAATACCATTCTTCTGTTTCTTCGTTCCACGCAGTTCTAATTTTTTTATCTTCAAAAATTTGTATTTTATTATCCATATACATAATCTCCGTAAAGAGTTTTATTATCCGACACAACCCGGCTTAGAATTATTGAACAATTTATGGTTTTGACAAATGAAGTTGTTGCAAGACATTTTTGTGCTATGAATGTGCCATTTGTTTATCGTGTGCATGAAACCCCAACTGCTGAAAAATTACAGAAATTTAGGGCATTTGCGGGCGTTTTGGGGTTAAAATTTAATACTACAGGCAAAAGTGCTAGCCCAAAAGATTTTCAAGTAATATTAAAACAGAGCGATGGA
>JAZRMZ010000177.1:0-3236 GCA_045647905.1 Clostridia bacterium | reverse complement strand
GCTGTGCAACCACACTCTCGCCACGCTGTGCAACCACACTCTGGTCATGCTGAGCTTGTCGAAGCATCTCTGTTTTTTCTATTATCTGCATATTTTTCAATTGTATACAAAAAAATGATTCTTCGTTGCACTCAGGATAACCCACCCACGTCATTCTGAGCAATTGCGAAGAATCTTTTCCATAGCCGAACAAAAAAACAACGGATTTGAAACATTCTGTAATCAGTCCCAAATCCGTCATATGTATCCTAAATTCTGAAATAAATCTCATTCAATCTTCTGAACCTTGCCTTGTCAACAGACTGAATCTGTTCAGCCGTAACACGATACCGCCAGTTGTTTTCCGCCCTGCCGGGGAAATTCAGCCTTGTGTCCGAACCGTAGCCCAGCAAATCCTGAATGGTGAACATAACCGTCCCCGCACTGCTCTGCCATATTGTGCGAATCATTGCAGGCAAGCCCTGCGTCCAGTCACAATCCGTATAACCGCAGTATTCAAGCATTTCACGGCGGTTATTCTCGTCAAGCTCCCACAAATACCCCAAAAGAGTGTTGTTATCGTGTGTCCCTGCATAGGCAATGGAGTTTTCCTTGTAATTATGCGGTCTGTGGGTTGACTCGCCGCCAAAAAATCCAAACTGAAAGACTCTCATTCCGGGGAATCCGCTTTTTTCGACAAGCTCCTCAACCTCTTTTGTGATGAGCCCCAAATCCTCGGCAATAATCAGCTTTTCACCTGCCACATCACGGATTTTTGCAACCAAATCCATTTCAGGACCCTTTCGCCATTCACCGTTTTTCGCCGTAGTTTCGTCAGCATCCACCGCCCAATAAGCCTCAAAAGCCCGAAAATGGTCAATTCTGAGTCCGTCAAAAATTTCCAGCATGAACGCAACCCGGTCAATCCACCATTTGTAGCCGTCAGCCTTCATTTTTTCCCAGTCATAAAGGGGGTTTCCCCAAAGCTGACCGTCCTCCGAAAAATAGTCGGGCGGAACACCTGCAACCGAGGTAGGATAACCCTTGGTGTCAAGCTGAAACATCTCACGGTTTGCCCAGACATCTGCGCTGTCGGGTGAAACATAAAAGGGAATATCTCCGATTATTCCAATGCCCTTTTCGTTGGCATACTTCTTGATTTCAGCCCATTGGGTAAAAAACTCAAACTGAATGAACCGCCACATAAAAAGCTCATTCGGGTCATAATCTTCCCTCGTCCACTTCTGCCATTCAACATTGCCGTTGGCAGACTTCAATGCCATAAAACGACAAAAGCTGTCCACATACGGCTTTTCTGCCACAAACCTTTCAATCTGCTCTCTGTCAGCCACCCTTTTTGAGGCTTTCAACAACAGCTCAAAACGTTCCGACAGCAACCGCTCAAATTCGCAAAGATACGGGTCTTTTTGTTCAGCCGCCAAAAGCTCCTCACGGGTCAGCAAGCCCTTGTTGAACAAAACCTCAAGGTCAACAAAGTAAGGATTCCCCGCAAAGGTGGAATATGATTTATAGGGCGAATTATATTCATCAACAGGGCAAAAAGGCAACACCTGCCAATAGGAAAATCCGCACTCCTTCAAAAAATCTATAAATTTTTTTGCACTTTCACCAAAACTTCCGCAGGAATATTTCCCCGGCAAGGACGAAATATGCATCAAAACACCGCTTTTTCTTTTCACATCAAAACCTCCGCAAAAGTAGTATGTTTATTTTAGCACAGAACAGGGATTTATGCAATGATTTTTCACGCACAAAGTTCTGTCAAATACTTCCATTCTCTGTCACACAGAGCACGTTCAGATTCTTCGCTTCGCTCAGAATGACCAAAGAAGCCGTCACCCTGAGCACAGTCGAAGCATCTGAAAATGAGTTCCTTCGAATCACTCCGTTCCCTTAGGGTGACCGCAAGGGGTCATGTTGTCGTCATGCTGAGTGCAGTCGAAGCATCTTTATTTTGCACTTTCTATTCATAAGACCCTCTCCGTCATTTTCTGCCGAAAACGCCACCTCTCCCAAAGGTAGAGGCTTTCACCTCGGCTCTCCCCATGGGAGAGCTGTCAGCTTCGCTGACTGAGAGGGTTCACTTCTTGCCTTCGCTCAGGTTGACGTGCCATTTTATCAAACGGACATAGCCGTCATGCTGAGCCGGCGGCGAAGCATCTTCTTTACCCGAACCTTTCTTATAAAACAAAAAAGCCGCATCGAATTTCATCATTCGACACGACTCTTCTTTGTGAAATTTACGCTTCCTTCTTCACAACTTCTTTTCCGTTGTAATATCCGCAAGCCTTGCAAACTCTGTGAGGCATCTTGTAATCACCGCAGTTGGGACATTCAACCATACCGGGGATCAGGAGCTTCCAGTTAGCTCTTCTCTTATCTCTTCTTGCTTTAGAAGTTTTTCTCTTTGGAACTGCCATAGTTAAATACACCTCTTTCCAATCATAATAATTTCAACAAGGAAATCCTTGCATAATCTACAAAAGTTTATCCAGAATATCAAATCTGGGGTCAACGGGTCTTGTATCACAACCACATTCCGATTGGTTGAGGTTATGTCCGCACTCAGCGCACAAACCCTTGCAATCATCCATACACAGGCGTTTTGTCGGCAGGTTGACAAGCACGTTTGCCAGAACGATTTCGTCAATGTCGATAGCTGTGCCCGTAAGAATTACAGCATCGGGATTTTGGTCGTCTTCAACCCGGACGTCTTCTTTTTTGAAGACTTCCTCAAAAGAACAGCAGAAATCCGATTCAAAAGTTTCACAGCAACGGTCACAAACATATTCCACTCTGCAAACAGCCTTTGCACAAAGCTCAATGCTGCCGCCGATATTAACAAATTCACCCGTAACCGAAACAGGAGTCAGAAACCTTGCACCGTCTTCCTCTTTGCCGATCAAATCAAGCTCTAAGTTGAGTGGAAGCCTTCTTCCGTCAGCGTTCAGAATTGGTAACAAATCAAACTTCATTTCAAATGTCCTTTAAAAAGAAATATGGTGGGCACAATAGGGCTCGAACCTATGACCCTCTGCTTGTAAGGCAGATGCTCTCCCAGCTGAGCTATGCGCCCACATTTTTCTGTCAGAGTTTTGTTTACCAAAATCAACGACTCAGCTATTCTAACACTATTATACGCAAAAGTCAAAAGAATTATACTTGATTACACGCGATTAGGAATGATTATCTATGTGAAAACTTTAAATTTCTCACTTTTTCGTTAAAATTTAAAG
>JAZRMZ010000176.1:0-11959 GCA_045647905.1 Clostridia bacterium | reverse complement strand
GCATAACAATCCGCATCGATATTCACAATAACGCGAACCGCAAACAAATCAGAGATTTCATCAATATTTTTATTTTGCATAAACATTTTTCTGTATATGCTGTAAAAATGCTTTGCTCTGCCCTCAACATGAGCATCAATGGAAAGGGTATGAAGTCTTTCGGTGAACATTTCAATTATATCTGTTATATATTTTTCACGTTCACTCCGCTTTTGACTAATACTGTCTACAATTTCGTAGTATCCAATGGGGTCAATATATCTGAGCGATAAGTCTTCAAGCTCCATTTTTATCTTCGACATACCGAGGCGATGAGCAAGTGGTGCAAAAACTTCAAGAGTTTCCCTTGCTTTTTCTCTTTGTTTATGTTCGGGCATTGATTTTAACGTTCGCATATTGTGCAGACGGTCAGCAAGTTTTATTACAATAACCCTGACATCCTTTGCCATGGCAAGAAACATTTTTCTGAGGTTTTCAATTTGTTGTTCTTCGTTTGATGTATATGGAATTTTTCCGAGCTTTGTAACGCCTGAAACAAGAAGAGCAATGGATTCACCAAATTCTTTTGCAATTTCTTCATCGGTAACATCGGTATCTTCAACAACATCATGCAGCAATGCTGCCGCAACAGAACTGGAATCAAGCTCCATATCGGCAAGAATATTCGCAACAGCAATGGGGTGAGTGAAAAACGGCTCACCTGAAACACGCATCTGACCCTCATGCATTTTCATAGCAAAATTAAATGCTTTTTTTACACATTCAAGGTCGGATGCATTGCTGTTTTTATTAAGTTTTTTCAGCAAGCTATCCAGTTGTTTCTGCATTATAATCAGTTCACTTCCATAAGTTTAATGTCTTTTAAAATAAGTTGTACGTTTTTGAAGCCTTTATAGTCGTTTATATCAAGTCCGAAAGCAACTTCAATAAAGTCACCTTCCTTGAGATAATTGTAATATTCACCCATACCAAAGCCAACAGCATCGAGAAATTTTCCTTCTTTGAGCAAAGTCATTCTCAAATGCTTATTTTCGCTCATTGTGCTGATTTTATGAATTTTCATATCACGCACCGCAAAAACAGGCAGGGGATTCTCAACGCCAAAGGGCTGAAGTTTGTTGATTTCATCAACTGTTTCCAAAGTGATATACGAAGGTTTTATAACAGCGTCAATGGACACCGTGGGAATCATGGCATTTTCGTCAATTTGTTCAAATGTGTGGGCATTGATTGCTGTACGGAATTTTTCAATGTTTTCAGTTTTTATTGTAAGACCTGCCGCAAGCTCATGGCCACCAAATTTTTCAAGCAAATCACTGCTGCTTTCGAGAGCCCCAAACAGGTTGAATCCGCTTATACTTCTGCCTGAACCTTTTGCTTCATCACCGTCAATGGCAAAAAGAATTGATGGCTTATAAAATTTTTCGGTTATCTTTGATGAAACTATACCAACAATACCGTGATGCCAGTTTTCGTGAGGGATAACCAAAACCTGATCATCCTTCATCTGAGGATTATTTTCGATATATTCAAGAGCCTCGGCAAACATTTTTTGTTCTGTCTGCTGTCTTATTGTATTTTCTTCACAAAGACCATTCGCAAGTTCATATGCCTTTTCCTTATCTGAAGTAAGGAACATTTCAACACTTCTTGACGCACAGCCAAGACGTCCGCTGGCATTGATTCTGGGAGCGATTATATAACCAATTGTTGAAGTTGTGATTGGTTTGCTGTTTGTGATTGAAACGTCAATAAGGGCTTTAAGACCTATATTCTCGGTATTACGGAATTTTTCAAGACCTTTTGTGACAATAATTCTGTTTTCATCAACGAGCGGTGAAATATCGGCAACTGTACCCAGGCAGATCAGATCCGAATATTTTGCAATGAGCTCATTAACAGAAGAGTTTTCGTCGAGTGCCTGAATCAACTTGAACGCAACTCCAACCCCTGCAAGATTTTTGAAGGGATATGTGCAGTCTTTACGTTTCGGGTCTATTGCAGCATATGCTTCAGGGATTGTTTCCTTGCATTCGTGATGATCGGTTATGATT
Source organism: Clostridia bacterium (assembly GCA_045647905.1). Classification (GTDB taxonomy): domain Bacteria; phylum Bacillota; class Clostridia; order Monoglobales; family Monoglobaceae; genus SIG440. The sequence continues at coordinate 9,905 of JAZRMZ010000176.1, read as the reverse complement.
ATGTCCATACCAATTTCTTTTGCATATTCAGTCTCTTCTATTGCGGTAATTCCTGTGTCAACAGTAATAACAACCTTTGTTCCGTTCTCTTTTATTTTATCCAAAGCATCACGGTTTACACCGTATCCTTCCTGAATTCGGTCAGGAATGTAATAATCAACTTTAAAACCCATTGCCGTCAGATGCTTATAAAGAATGGCAATACTTGTTATACCGTCAACATCATAGTCTCCGTATATTGTAATCTTTTCATCCTTAATCTGTGCTTCTTTTATTCTTTTAACAGCCTTGTCCATGTCTTTGAGAAGATACGGATCATGCAGGCTTTCGAGGTCACATTTCAGAAATTCTGCGATTTCTTCACTTTTATTAATTCCTCTGTTATATAAAATTATTGAAGTTAAGGGAGAAATATGAAATTCTTTTGAAATTTCAACTACCCTGTTTTTATCGAATTCTTTCAGCAACCATTTTTTTTGTAACATAAAACTTTCACCCACTTGTTAATTCTTTAACTTCCATTTTATCATCTTTTCAACAAAAATACAACACTTTTTTTGCAAAATTACAAAGATTTTGCATAAAATCACAAAAATTTCTGTTAACTATGTTTCAATTCAACAACAGTAACGCCATTTTCGCCTTCGCCGTATTTCCCTAATCTGAATGATTTAACGTGGGGATGCTTTCTCAGCATTTGTTGAATTCCGTTACGAAGTATACCTGTTCCTTTTCCGTGGATTATAGTAACGGTATTCAGTCCGGCCATTGTGGTACGGTCAAGGAACATATCAGCTTCAACAAGTGCCTCCTCCAACTGCATACCTCGGAGGTCAACCTCTGTCTTTACTGTTTTTGCAGAACTTTCAACGTGCTTTTGAGGAATGAATTTTGCAATATTCTTTTTTGTTTCGTCTTCAAGAATAACAAGGCTTGAAAGATTTGCAGTTGTCTTCATGATACCCATTTGAATAACTGCCGTACCTGCTTTTTTATCCAGAGAGAGTATTGTTCCCTTGTCATTTAAATCGGTAATCAGAACAGACATACCGGGCTTAAATGAGTTAATATTTATTTTTACAGGCTTGCTTATTCTGGGCGCATTTGGTGCCTTTTTCGCTTTTTTCAGACTGACATTCAGTTCCTTGCGCACTTCCTCCATTGCTTTTAATGCTTCTTTTTCGTCTTTTTCTTTTTGAAGAGTACGCATTTTGTTGAGCATTTCATCCGATTCAGCTTGAGCCTTTTCAATAATCTCAGACGCTTTTTTATTTGCCCGTTCAAAAATCTCATCACGCTTTTTATCAATCTTGTTTCTTTCACGGACAATCTCCGCCTTCAGGTCGGATATTTCTTTTTTTAATCTTTCCTGCTCAGAACGGGAACTTTCCGTAACCTTTCGGTTTTCTTCGATTGATGACAAAATATCCTCAAACTTCACCGTTTCTTCTGATAGCATACGTTTTGAATTGTTAATAATATAATCAGGAAGTCCGAGTTTTTTGGAAATTGCAAAGGCATTACTTTTGCCGGGAATACCCACAAGCAATCTATATGTTGGACTAAGAGTTTCAACATTAAATTCGCAAGAAGCATTTTCAACTCTTTCGGTTGACAAAGCATAAATCTTCAGTTCGCTGTAATGGGTTGTGGCAACAGTCTTTGCCCCGATTCCTTTTACATAATCCAGAATTGAATTGGCAAGAGCTGCCCCCTCTATGGGGTCGGTACCTGCACCCAGTTCATCAAAAAGAACAAGGGAATTGGGCGTTATATTATTTATAATCCCCACAATATTTGTCATATGTGCCGAAAATGTACTCAAGCTTTGTTCGATACTCTGTTCATCGCCAATGTCGGCAAAGATGCCATCAAAAACAGCCAGTCGGGTTCCATCACCTGCCGGAACCATAAGACCTGCCTGAGCCATAAGAGAGAACAATCCAACCGTTTTCAAAACAACAGTCTTTCCGCCGGTATTTGGACCCGTTACAACAAGTGTATCAAAGTTGTCACCCAATGAAATATCCTGAGCAACAACCTTTGCCGGGTCAATCAGCGGATGACGACCTTTGTTTATAACAATTATGCCGTCATTGTTAACAACAGGACAAACCGCCTTCTGCGACAATCCAAGTTTGGCTTTTGCAAAAAGCATATCAATATCACAGATTAATCTGTAATTCAAATCAATCGAATCTGAAATCTCCGCAACAAGCTCGGTCAGTTGAGCAAGAACACGTTCAATTTCTGCTTTTTCCTTAATTCCAAGAGCGTGAAGTTCATTGTTTGCATCAACAACCGCTGCAGGCTCAATAAACAAAGTGCTTCCCGATGCTGAAACATCATGCACAATTCCGTGAACGTCCCCTTTGTGTTCAGCTTTGACAGGAACAACATATCTGTCATTTCTGAGAGTTACAATGGGGTCCTGAAGAAATTTCTGATAATGTGGCGAATGTATCATAGAATTCAAAGAGTCTTTTATTTTGTCACCAACTCTGTTTATTCTACGTCTGATGTCAGCAAGTTCAGAGCTTGCACCGTCTGCCATTTCGTTTTCGGAAATAATTGATGAGCTTATACGTTCTTCAATGGGGTCGTTTTTTTCAAGGCTATTAAAATAGCTATCCAGGATACCGCTATGACCACTATAATACTTCAACAATTGCGAAGCACATTTCAGCACTCCGGCAACATTCAATAGCTCTGCCATGGATAAGCTTCCGCCGATTTTGATTCGTTTAATGGCAGAAGTGACCTCCGAAACTGTTGCAATGGGGGGCGTCCCAAACTGACATATTGAAACCGATGCTGCATCGGTTTCGGAGAGTTGTGTTCGCACAATGTCAATATCCGTATTAATATCCAGCAAAAAAGCACGTTCTTTTGTTTCCGAATTAACAGCAAAAGATGCCAGCTTTTCACATATTTTATCAAACTCCAATGTTCGTAATGTCTTCTTATCCATAATCCACTAATCCTTTATTGATTTATCTGTATATTTTATCACATTCTTATTATTAATGCAACCTTTTATTTTATGTACTTGCACATGGCAGACAGATGATGCATAAACTGATTTATATTTATTATTTCGGAGGTATATATGTTTGGGCTGTTTAACACTCTTATGGAATCATTTGTTTTTTTTATTTCCTTTGTTTCGGGGACAAATTCATTTCCAAAACCGCTTTCTGCAAAGGAAGAACGACGGTTCATTGAAAAAATGGAACAAGGCGATTCGGACGCAAAAAACAAACTTATTGAGCATAATCTCAGACTGGTGGCACATATTGCAAAAAAATATGCATCAAACGTCCGTGACAGCGAAGACTTAATCTCCCTCGGAACCATTGGACTTATAAAAGGGATAAACAGTTATAACAGCTCAAAGGGCACAAGACTTGTTACATATGCTGCAAGATGTATAGAAAATGAAATACTGATGCTTATGCGAAGCAGCAAAAAAACACAAAACGAGGTATCCTTAAACGACCCCATTGGTACAGATAAGGAAGGAAATCAGATTTTACTAATGGACATTATCGGGACGGACGAAGAAGACGTTATTAAAGAGATTGACAACAAAGCTAAAATAAAAAAGCTTTATCATAACATAAAATACCTTCTTGACAACCGTGAACGTGAAATAATCCGAATGCGTTACGGATTGTACAACGGCAAGGAAATGACCCAATCGGAAGTTGCGGAGATAATGGATATTTCACGCTCGTATGTTTCAAGAATCGAAAAAAAGGCTATTTCAAAGCTGAAAGACGGCATATGTGATGAATAGATACATAAGGCGGAGAACAATTTTCCTGTTCTCCGCCAATATTATTTCACAAAAAATCTATACTCAGCCGCACCGTTTTCGGGATTATAAGAAATCATTTCAAACCCGTAGCCACTTTCCTCTGCGATAACCGAATTAACGGTTCTTGTATCTTCAATATACCATTTTGAAGGTTCGTAGCCGCTTGACTTCATATACATAACACCGGGACATTCTGAAACCGTTACATAAAGCTCATTGTCTGTCAGTTTGCATATTACATTTTCGGAAGCTTTTTCAATTTTGTAAATATTTTCAATATGGTTTTTCATTTCCGAAAGACCGTTTTCTTTGATTTTTCCAATCAACGGACTATAATAGGCTTTTGTGAATCTTGTTAAGTATTCAACAACAGCCGCATCCCCGTAATTTTCACCAACATATCTGAGACCGCGTTCACCCGTAATATGAAAATCTCTGTGAAAATATTCGTTGTCAGACGCCTTAACATCCATTTCCAGCTTTTCGCCCTTGCAATTTTCAGGAACAAATTCCGGTTTTATGCGATAGCTTTCGAAGCATTTAGCTTCGTCAACGTGTGACATATCAACTTTATCTTCAAAAATACCGTATTTTTTCAGCTGTCTTGCATAAAGAACCAGGCAATGTCCGCAATAATCATGATAAGGCTCCATATGTTCAAGGGAATTGAGCATACCTCTTGAAGGACATTTTCTCATATCAATACTGAATGTACCTTCTTTTTCATCCATTTCCATTTTGAAATCGCAAGCTTCTTCAGTGAGGGATTTTGACCAATAATCCCAACATCCTCGTATTCCCTTTCCGGCAACTTCCTTACCCAGCAAATCAGCAACATATGTATCGGAAATATATTCCCAATATCTCACAACCTCGTCATAGCCACCTTTTTCTTCTTCAAGATACTTGAAAAGTTCGCTGTACACAGGTATAAATTCTGTACATGAAATCATTGTTTTTTCTCCTTTGTATATTATTTTATTTCATTTAAAAGTTCAATCATGCTGTTAACCAAAACATCATCGGCGCCAGGCTTCACAACTGAGCTCCTTGCCTCATATCCGCCTGCACGGATAACTTCTGTTGTGGGAAAATAAACCTCACCACCATCAGTCAAAGCACAAACAAGAGTGGTTTCAAACGGTGAATCCGCAACAATTCGTTTTCCTATATCTGAAAAGGGCTCACCGGGAAACCCTGCAAAAGCTGCATCTCCGATTCGGATTGCAGAAAGGTTAAAACTAAACTTTTCAGGGCCGTCATTGAGTTCAATTATTCTTAACGCTTCCGCAACAATTGTTATTACATCCGAAATATTATTTGCAATTTCATCATCATAACCTTCTCTGTGAAGTTTTAATATCCTCTTTGCTTCTTCAATACGGTGATTTTCCTGATTTGCCGGAACAAAAACCGTTTTATTGGCAAAAAAAACATTATCAACCATAACCTCCGCCGCTTTATCACAAACCTGCAAAACTGCCCCTGCAAGTCTTCTTCCCATATCCTGTGCCTGATAAAAACCTTTATAATTTTCCTTCCAACGTACATCAACATGATTAAGGTCACCCTCACAGCCCTGCAGAAACAAACAAACTGTATCGGGGAATATATTTTCAATTGTTTTCCTCAGAACTCCCGGAAAGTCTGCACTGATAATATCACCGCCAACGGTATCGGCATGAACACCAAAATTGACAATAAAAATATCTTCTGCATTTTCCCTTTCAATTTTGATTAAGGTCACCTTTTCATTTGGCTCGGCAATTGCCTTTGCAATTTCAGGATTACCAATTCCCGGATTGGTTTTAACCGTCCCGTCTTTCATCCTGAATATTCGGCAAAAAGCAACATCTTTACATATATTGTCAGCAACAAAAAACCTTGACTCTGAAACATCCTCCAAAGCCCCAAAAGCCACATCTCTGAGGCTCTGCATAAGAAACCCGTCATAAACCTTATTGCCGTCTGTTCCGGAGGTTTTATCAGGACCAACTATCGGGCCTGTGTGAGTATGTGAACAATTAATTATTACCGCCCCGACCGGAATGTTGCAATATTCAGAAATCAATTTTTTACAATCATCAAGCCACCATTGATTTTTTAAACCACACAGGTCAAGCGTAATTAAAACAGCTCTGTTTTCGCCATCATCAAAAGCAACAGCCGTTGCATACAAATCATCATGAACACCTTTGGCATAACGTGGTTCAAAATATCCCGACATGGGTGTTCCCAAAGGCGGTGTAATACAAACCCGTGAAATACCGGCTTTTACTCTGCTCATTAAATACAACTCTCTTTCCAACAATTATCCCTAAAATGTGATTTGCACCAAACCTCAAGGGTTGGTGCAAATCAAACATTACATTGCTTTTACTTCTTTGAGAAGTCCAACGGTTCCTTCAACAACAATATCATCAGCACCTTTTTTCAATTTTGAAGTACGTGCTTCATAACCGCCTTCTTCGTACGCCTGACTTGTTGGGAAATATGAATCTCCGCCGTTTGTGAGACAACAAAGAATAGTTGTGCCAAAGGGTGAATCCGCATATATTCGATTTGCAATTTCAGTGAAAGGTTCACCGGGAATTCCTGCAAAAGCCATATCACCGATTTTGATTGCCGAAAGTGTGAATGAATATGAATCAGGACCGTTTTCAAGATCAACAATACGTGTAGCCTCTGCAACAACAGTAGTAAGCTCCATTGCCTTGTAAGGAAGTTCCTCATCTCTTCCTTCTTCGTGAATTTTTACAATTCTTCTTGCTTCTTCAAGCTTATCGTTTTCCTGATTTGAAGGGCAAACAACAGTTTTGTTTGAGAACTTTATTTCATCAGCATCTATTTTTATAGCTTTGTCACAAATCTGCAGAACCGCACCCGCAATAACTCTGCCCATATGCATTGCGTGCTCATAGCCTCTGGGACAACCGTCGAATGTGGGGTGAAGTCCGTTCATATCACCCTTTGACGGATTGGGATTAATGTGATTCACATCACCCTGAGGCGCAAGCAGGAAAATACATTTTGAATTGGGAATTGCATCTTCGAGGGTTGAACATACAAAGCCAGGATAATCGGCACTGATATATTCATCCCCAACAACATCGGGATGAACGCCAAAGTTAACAATATAAATATCTTCAGCTTCATCACGTTCAATTTTGATAAGCTTAACAGTCTCGTTGGGCTCACCCAGAGCATGGTCGATATTGGGGTTACCAACACCGGGGTTTGTCTGAACACTGCCGTCCTTCATTCTGAAGCGACGAATAAAGGAAATCTTTTTTGCAACGCCTTCTGCGGTATAGAAAGTTGACTCACACACATCTTCCAAAGCCAGTTTTGCGGCATCACGCATTTGAATACCGATAAACTCATCATAAAGCTCCGAACCCTTGATGTCAGAAGCAAAATCTTTACCGATAAGGGGACCTGTGTGCGTATGCGAACAATTGATAAAAATTGCATCCATGGGCAAATCACAAAAATCGGCAATAATTTTTCTATAAGCATTGCACTGTACTGTTGAGAACATAAGAGTGTCAACAGCAAGTACAACGGATTTTGTATTTCCGTCATCAAAAGCCACCGCCGATACAAAAAGATCATCAAGAACGCCTTTTGTATATCTTTCTTCATAATAACCCGAAATGGGAGTTCCAAGCGGGGGTGTGATACAAAGTCTTGCAAAACCTGTTTGAATTTTACTCATAATTAAATCCTCCAAAATATGTATTATTTTTTATCAGCAGTTTTCTGTACCTTTTTCCTGTATTCTGTGGGAAGGCAGTTGTACTGCTTTTTGAAATAGATATAAAAACCTTTTATGGAATTATAACCTATTTGAGAAGCTATTTCAAGTATTGTCATGTCTGTTTTTTCAAGAAGCTCAACAGCAACCTTCATTCTCATTTTCGCAACCAGCTCTCGGTATGTACACCCAAAATATTGCTGAATAATCCTGCTTGCCTGTCTTGTGCTGAGAAAAAGTTTATCAGCAATATAATTCAGGGATATGTCCTGACTGTATGAGGTGAAAATAATCTGTTGAAGCTTGTACATACGAATCATATTGCTGTCAGAAATTGTCTGTTTCGAGGGTGGATGTGTTTTTTGCGGATCAACAAGGTCAAGAATGTTCACCGCAAGCTCATGGAAATGCATTCCCAGCATAACCTCATCCCCCTGCATAATATCAACAACAATTTTTTTTAAAACATCTCTCAATGAGTAGCAGTTGTTTATAATTGTACATTCCTGCGCAAAGGCACTTTTGAGTGCATCATAGAGAGAAAAGTTTGTTTTGAGAGAATTTTTTTCCATCAAAAAGCTGAAATTATACCTTGCCGTTCCGGGATTTACCATAATGGTTTTGTGATTTGTACCGGGGGCAATAACAATCAAATCATCCTTTGAAAATTCTCTGTCTTCATTTTCAAATTTTATCGAAAATTTGCCGTTGTTCACATAAAACAACTCGTAATATGAATGAAAATGAAGTTGGTCATATTTCTTTTTAGGCGATTGAACTATCCCTTCAAGCTCGGTTGAAGGGTCAGAAAGTATTCCGATTTTAGCATTTCCTATATGAAAAGAAAATTCCTGGAACACAGTAGATTTATTTTGATGAAATCCAAGTTGTTCCAAAATCATCACCTTCTTCAAGATAAATTTCAATATATCTTGATTGTAAAATATACATTCAAAAAAGTCAATAAAAAAAACAAAAAAAATTGGTACTCAAGTGACATATAGGCAAATTTGTGTCATATTTTACATAGACAATTACTATCTTTTATTGTTTAATATTACAGAAAAGATAATTCCCAGCAAAGAAAGGTGATTAAATAATGGAAAAACTTAAAAAAGGTTTTTATACTGCAATGGGTACACCTCTGGATAAAGATGGTAACATTGTTGCAGAATCTTTGGTTAAAGAAATTGATATGCAGATTGAGGCAGGCGCAAGCGGTCTTCTTCTTATGGGCAGCATGGGCATTGAAGCATCAATCAAGAATTCAGCATATAAAGAAGCTGTTCGCATTGCTGTTGAAGCAACAAAAGGCAGAGTTCCGCTTTTTGTCGGTGCAATGGACAACTCAATTGAAAGAGTTAAAGACAGAATTGATATGATTAAAGAATATGACTTTGATGCACTTGTTCTCACAACTCCATTTTACAGCGTATGTGCCGATGTTGAGAACGTAAACTTCTTTGAAAAGGTTGCTGATTACTCACCAAAGCCTGTATTTCTTTATGACCTTGCAGTAGTTACCAAGCAGAAGATTACATACCCTATGGTTCAGCAGCTTTCAAAGCATCCCAACATCAAGGGTATCAAGTCAGGTGACATAGTTCTTGCACGTCAGGTAAAGAACAATATCCCCGATTTTGAGTTCCTTTTCAGCAACATTGACATTTTTGACGTTGCAATTTCTTACGGAATTGATAAGGTTCTTGACGGTATGTTCAGTTCAACTCCCGCAAATTCAAAGAAATTTATTGAAGCCGCATGGGCAGGCGATATGGAAACCTGCAAGAATGCTCTTGACAACATTCTTAACTTCCGTGATTTCTATATCACACAAAAGGGCACACTCCTTGCAGTATATTCCGAATCAATGAATCTGTTGGGTATGGACGGTATATTCTGCACTGACTACACTTATCACGGTGACGATGCCGAAAGAATCGCAAACACAAAAGCATTTATGCAAAAAATCGGTGAACTTTAAACCATACAAATATTTTATGACTCAAATCTTTTTTGGAGATTTGAGTCTTTTTTTTCTGGTTCTTTAGCAAAGTTTGGGGCTTTCGCATAAAGATTCTTCGCCCTTGGCTCAGAATGACAGCGAATAGGTCATCCTGAGCGTAGCCGAAGGCTCTTTTTTAACAAAAACTTTATACCAAACATTTGTTACAGTATCTTTTTTCTTTTACAAACACAAATCCCGATAATACCCGTATGTTTTTGTGACGGGGTCTTCAAAAAGCGGAATACACGGAGGATAAAAAGTTAATACGGCAAAAACAACTGCAATAATTATCAAAATAAACAAAGGAAGTTTTGAACCTT
>JAZRMZ010000175.1:0-62790 GCA_045647905.1 Clostridia bacterium | reverse complement strand
TACCATTGATAGTATCAATATAGCCTTTTGCATAATTGAGACCTTCAAAGAAATTAGGGCAGATTTCCACTTTTTTAAAGCCGACAGAATCCTTTGGCTGTTTTATTCCCAGAATATATTTCATCATCCACGACATAACATCCGAAAGCATATGATGATTCTTTGATTCCCTTGCATCCCAATGCTCAAACATTGTAGTCATGTCACGGTTCAGCCATGTGCGGTAAGAGGGGTGTCCGTCTGCCATAATAACCTTGTACGCAAGGTCAGAAAGACCGCACTTTGAAAGGGCATGATAAAAATACCTGATTCCAAGCATTCCGCAATTGTGATGATAATCTGCTTCTTCAATCATTTCAACAAGATGGTTTTTCAGGGGTTCAAGGTCATCATATACGTCAAGATAAATCATCATTGCCGCCATTGTCTGCCTGTCAAGAACACATCTGCCATCTGCCGTCAGATACTTTTTCTTAGTATCTTCAATTGCTTTTTCAAGGGCCTTTTCCGTTGCGGAAGTGTCAATACCCTGAACCTCCTCCGCAAGCTTCTTTATTTTAAGGAATTTAACTTTCAGAACCTTGTTGGGGAAAATAGAATTGTGATTTTCCTCGGTCAGTTCATGGGGTGCCGCCCAGTCGCCCAGACCGTAAATCAAATCTCCGTTTTCGTCCTCCATTCTTTCAATGTTCTCAAGATACTTCACAAAGTAGGGATAAGCCTCTTTCAACATTGTGGCATCGCCCGTGTGTCTGTACATACGATATGGGATTTCAAAGAGTGCTCCGTCTCCAACAGGTCCGTTATAATCTTCATAACCCCAACCGTGAGTTGGAACAATACCCGGAAGCTCACCCTTTTCGTTCATAGAATCATAAACATCCTGCATCCACTTGACATAGAGCTTTTCAGCCTTGAAATTTGTAAATATCTGCTCCGCCGATGCATGGGTATCATTTATCCAGCCGTGCTTTTCTCTTGAAGGACAGTCGGTAACATTATAAAACATATTTGACCATGTTGCCTTGATTCCCGCTTCAAAAAGTGCATTGAGAAGATGCTCCGAACACTCAAAATGCGAGCGTCTTTCAATGTCCTGATGCACAAACACCGCCACCACATTTGAAAGTGAAGGGTTTTTCAGTCCTGTCACCTCAACAAAACGCAAGCCGTGATAGGTGAACATAGGAGTATAAACAAACGGCTTTCCGCAGCAGATAAACTCATTTTCCTGAACAGGAGTGTCGGGATAAAAGAACGGATCGTCCATTTTGTTGTAGTTAAGGGTCAGGTCATCGTTGATTTCCTCAACGTGCTTCATAATAATTTTGTCCCCTGCCGTCTGATTGGTGAAAAGTCTGATGTAGCCCGACATATTTTGTCCGAAGTCAAAAATCACCTTATCCTCTGACACGGTATACATCTTCTTTGGTGCATAAAGCTCACATTCCCTGATTGGCTCACACTCACAAAGACGGAACACACCCTTTGGAGGATTGGGGTCAACCTGAGCCGAGCCCCAATCCGAATCGTCAAGTTCAAGCGTATTCCACTTTTCATCAAAAAGTCTTGAGTCATAATGCTCACCGCTGCGAAGCTCATTATAAACAACGGGCGACTCCATGCTGTATTTCCAGCTTCCGTCTGTGTTTATCTCATTTTTCCCGTTAATGTCAAGTTCAAGAATAACCTTTGGAAAATCACGCCAGTCAGCCGTGTTTTGGCCCCATATGGTACGCATATTTTCGTTGTACCAACCATTTCCGCAAATAACCGCAATAACATTTTCACCCTCATTCAGGAGATTGGTAACATCATAGAAATTGTACCACAGAGTCTTTCTGTAATCACTGCAAGGCGCAGTAAAAAGGTCATCGGTTATTCTTTTCCCATTAATATAAACATAACCGTATCCCAAAGCACAAACCGAAAGTCCGGCACTTTCAATTTTGCGGTCATATGTAAAGGTTTTTCGGTACATTGGCGCAGGGGAAGCCCCACGGTCAAATTCCACGTCAGGTCTGATAAACCTTGCATTTTCAAAAGCCATATTTTTTCCTCCTTAACCCATCCATGTGGGATTGTAAATACCTATATTCTTTCCGCCGATATTGAAAATACGGTAAAGGGTTGCTGTTTCATGTTCAAAGGTTCCGTTTTTGATGTCATCAATATGACCGAGCCTTGACGCGGTTTCCCATTGTGCTTTGGTTTCCGCACGTGCGTCAACATCCCAGAGCGAAAAGGTCTCAGCACCGGCTTCAATCAACGTCTTTGCTTCCCTGATATATAACTCCGATGGCTTCAGACGGTCAAGAATATCAAAATAAACCTTGACGCCATACTTGTTTGCCATTTCAACATATTCCTTTGCCTCGTGAGGCTTCACGGTATACATAAAAGCATCTTCCGTAAAGCTGTATTCAACATCACGGTGAAATACCTTGTGGAAGTTCTCACGGGATGCCTTTGTATACTTTTCAAGGTCAATCAGTTCGGGGTTTTCATCCTGCATCAAGCCCTCAAGCTTTTCGGTGAATTCCAGAGGATATGCCGAAAAACTGTCGATAAGTTTTTCCTTTGCCCACTGCTCAACATCAAGCCCGAAGAATCTGTTTTTGGCCAAACTGCTTCCCACATATGCGTGAATCTTCATTGGTCTTCTGCCCATTTTTTCACACTCATCATCAAGCGCCTCTCGCAGTCTTCTCATAAATTCAGTTATAATCTCACAATGAAGCCCCTGAATTCTCTCATCCGCAAGAGGAAGCTCACAAGGATTCAGGTCGGGATAACTCTTTTTGAACCTTTCACAAACCGGCTCCTCAAACAAAACATAAGGCACACCTCTTGTAAACACCAAGTTAACCCCGTCGCAGTCAAGGCTTGCCATTTTTCTGAAGGTTGCAAGCATATGCTCCTGAACCTCAGGATATGCATAAGAAAGGGCATCAACCACAACCCCGTCACGGTTCTTGCAGTAAAGATGAGGGTTTTCCTGACCAAACTCAAGGTCAACATATTCGCCATCATATGGGAATGAAGGTCCAACCTTTGCCCCCATACGCTTTGAAAGATACATTTTCATTCCGGCACGATGACCCGTCTCAATCAGATTGTCATAAACCGCCTTTGTTTTCCTGAACATTGCCTTGTTCAAAACCTTTCGTATTTCGGCAAAATATGCATAATTTTCGGGATGAATTTTGTCTTCTAAATCATCTGCCACAATATCCTCATCAATGGCAAGAATCTCAACGTCCGAATGTTTCATATTTTCAACAAGAGTATTCCATTCATCAAAGGTGGTTGGGTTGAACATGCCAACAAGGGAATACATATCCGATGTCACAAAAAGTCGCTTTGTATCTGTTCGAGCTTCATCCTTTTTCCAATTTTCAACTTCTTCCTCTGTCATTGGCACAAATCTCAGCCAGCCAAGATAACAACCAACCAAGCCCATACCCGTCCGTCTGCTGATTTCAACATCCTGATTTGTCATATCGGCACATTTCCAGAAACATTCCTGAAATCTGTCCCACTTCATCATTGTCCAGTTAAAGGACTCAGTGCTGGGAATAATAGTAGCCTGCGCCTCATCCTTTGTGAGCTTCAGATATACACGATTTGCAGGATTATCCATCATACTCACATAAATCTTGTACCAGCCTGTGAGTTTGGGGCTGAGAGTCACCGTTTGAGGTGCAACTGTCTCATATGCCGCAAGCATCGTCCCCGAAATATTTGCCGTTTCATAGGTCACGCTCAGCCACTTGTCAACAACAGGTGTTTTTGAAATTGCCGATTGCGGTTCACAAATTTCCGCAAGATTGCTGAAAATAATTCCTTCGGGCTTTTCGCCGTTATTTTTAATCAACATAGGTCATTCTCCTTTACAAAAAATGGGGATAAAGGGATAATATTCCCTCTATCCCCCGAATCATTTAGTCAAGAACCAATATACACAAAATTCCGTTTGAAGGCGCATAATATGCAATTGTGTCACCGATTTCAATATCCGACAAATCCATTGCAATGAACTGTGTGCCTCTGCCGTCCTGAATTCTCTCGTAGGCAACGCATCCCTTAACAGGGTCAAGGAAGTACACCGCACCGCTTTCAAGGTAAACACGCTTGTCGTCAATGCGTGTCACCTCGCCTGTTCTCAGGCCTGCCGCAACCATTTCATCAACGGTTCCGCTCAGGTCAACAGCAGAACGAATGGTGATTTCATCCGCATTTTTCAAAACACCGCCTGCGAAATACTGAATATACGCACAATCAGGAATCCCTGCCGCCTCGTCTTCAGGCAAGGTAAAGGTCTTTCTTCCGTTCTGGTCAAGAACCTCCAGAGTTGCAACCGTTTCACCCTCACTGCCAAGAGCCGTACCCTTTCCCACAACAAGTCCAAAAGCCGTGCTGTTGTCCGAAGACACAATGCCCGTATTTCCGCAGAACAGAGCAAGTCTCATATCTGAGCTTGATTCATAGCCATAACACTTTGCCCAGATTTCGGTTCCGAGACCCGAATTTGAATTGTAGAGCTGGCTCCAAGGAACAACTCTCGCTTCAAGAACCCCATCCTTTTCATAAAGGAAAGTCAGAGGAGTGTCACCAAAATACAGGGTTTGGGTTTCGCCCGACAATGTGTAATTTCTGTCAAGAGCAACCATTGACTGCGCTCCGTTGTTGGGGAAGCCGTTGAAACGTACTTCTTCAGCAAAGCCTGCATATGACATAGGCACAGAAATTCCCACAATCTTGTCGTTTCGGATATCAAACTCCAGAACAAGCTCACCGTTTCTGGTATTCACTGTTGAAAGAACAGTGGTCAAATCAAGTCCGTCTTCAAGCTTCACCTTGTCTGAAAGTGTCACAACCTTCTTTTCGATGGTTGGTTCAAGGAACAGTATGCTCACAAGTCTCTCGCTGAAAATCTGTTCTTCACTTCCGACAATCAGCCCAATACGCTTGCTTGACATCAGCGCATCGCTGTCTGTCACCTTCAGATAAACACATTTGCCCGAAGCATCAAAGTATGCATCAACCATCTGTCCCAAAAGTTCCGAAGGCTTGTCGCTTCTTCTGCTGTAATTCTCGCCATCGGTTGAATAGTATGCCGAATCCATTTTGTAGAAAATATTACCGATTCTGACTTCGCCGTTTCCAAAGGAATAAAGAACATCCGTCACCTTTTTCTGAGATGCAACAACCACAAGATTTTCATCATCCTTATAATATGAGAAAACGCTGTCGGGCTTCATATCCCTTATGTCAACACTTTCGCCGTCAACAAAGAACAGCATCTTTGACACATTATCCATATCCCTGATTTTTGCACTGGCAACTGCGCCTCTTGTGTAAACAATTTCTTCGGCATCAATGCTCTTTATAATACCGCCCTCTTGCAAATTCCAAAGTTCAAGGGACATAACCTTGTTCTTTTCAAAAACAACCTTTGCAAAATTTCCGATGATTCCCACCGGCTTCACAGTTTCTTCAAAATTATAATAAACCTTGAATCCGTCTGCAACCGCATAATCTTTGCTGTCATCATCAAAGGCAAGCTCTTTTATGTAAGCACCGCTGTAAGAATTGCTTGCATTATAATCTCCGTTCACAGCACTGACATACACATACTTAACATCAATATTTCGTCCAAAACCAATGTCAATAATGTTTTTGTCCTTGTCAACCCATATTGTCACGGGGATATTCAGGAACTTGTTGACATTAAGTGAGCTGTCCGCCTTGAATGTATGCACATTTCCCGGCTGAAGCAAGGTGTGGTTTGTGTCATATCTGTTTCCTTCAATTTCAACAGAAACAACATACTTTTCATCATCAACAGATGTGAGAACACCGTCATAAACACTCACGCCAAGCCAGTCACCCAAAACAGTTCTGCCGTTGTCCATAGTATATTCGGCAGAGAACTCATCATTCCCCTTGATTGCCACTTCTGGCAAATCCGCCTCCAAAACATTCTGCATAAACTGAAGCAAACCGCCCCTTGTCACAACCGAATTATCAAGGAGCGAAACTCCCTTGTGAAGTCCCATCCGAACAGCAAAATTCACGCTTTCAGCCTCGGTCTTTGCAATTTCCGAAAAACCAAAGGTTCTCATAACAAGAATATCCGCAATACCGATTGTAAAACTTCCCGCAGGATTAAAAATGGTCTCGCTTTCGCCGTTGATAACCCCTGCGGCATTGAGCTTTGCAATGTAACCCGAATAAATGCTTTCAGGGTCAACATCCTCAAACTTTGTCTGAACAGGTGATTGCTCATCAAGGCTGTACAGCTTTGCCATCATAAATGCAAGTTCTTCTCTTGTTGCCGCACCTGCCATGTTCTTTGCATAAAAACCGTCAGGAACGAATCCAAGCCCTTCAACCAAATCAAAGTTACCCTCAGCCGAAGCCGCCGAAACAGCAAAACTCTGAATAACCAAAACTGCTGTCAAAAATATCAATAATAACTTTTTCATTTATTTCAAGCCTCCAATCATTCCATAGATAACCTTTGCCGCCATTGCTCTTGTTGCCGCGCCAAAAGGTGCAAACATATTGTCACCAACACCGTTCACAATACTCATTTCGGCAAGACTGTAAACCGCATCCTTTGCATAATCCGCAATGTCACCATCATCGGCAAATCCGCCCGAAACGCCCTGCTTTGCCGATTCCGCCATTGCACGGTATATTATCACAGCCATATCCTGACGGCTGATTTCTTCGCCAACGCCGAATTTTCCGTCTTCGTTGCCTTTGATAAGTCCTGCCTTTTCGGCACTTGCAACATAAGGAGCATACCACTCATTGCTGTCCACATCCAAAAGTGATGAAACTGCATTTTTGTCATAAACACCCATTGCAACAACAATCATCTTAACAAATTCTTCTCTTGTCACATTTTTGTCGGGATTGAACTTTTTGTCTGGGCTTTCAGAGATAACGCCCTTTTCAAGAAGCGCATTGATGCTCTCCGTTGCCCACTGAACACCGCCAAGGTCAGCAAACTCAAACTTTGCGCCTACCACGGGAGTTGATGTTCCAATGTTGATTGGCGAACCTGCAACCGAGCCTCCGGCAGGTCTTGAGGAGCTGTTACCTCCACCGCCGCCTCCGCCGCCATTGGTCGAAGCCGCTTTTGCCGTCAGAACAACAGTCTTTTCGTTTATACCGTTTGTATAAAATCTTGAATATCCATCCTTATCATAAAGATAAGTAACAACACCGTTTATGTCAATATCATGTCTGCCCGACTCTGCAGGAACAGTAACAACCAAAGTTGCTATATCCTTCAAATCACCGACAGCTTCGTCAGCCTTAATTTCAAGAGAAACACCGTCATCAACTTTCTTTACGTTGTATGTTCCGTCAAATTCAAGGGAAACATCAATATTCTTCAAATCAACCGAATCCGACTCTGTTGTAATATCAAGGGCAATTTCCGAAATATCACTAATCTCATCATCAAATGCAATTTCAAGCTTCACACCCTGACCCGTCTTTCCGCTTACGTCATCAACATCCAGTTCAGCATCCAACTTGCCCATTTCAACTGCAAAATAATCATTGAGAACAACTTCAAACTCAGCCTTGAAGTCTTCAAGTGAATCCTGCTTACCGATTGCCGCAACAGCCTCACAGAAATAAATTCCATAGTCTTCAATCAAATCAATTGCCGTCTTGTCAAGACCAAGCGCCGAGCAATTTGCTTCACTTTCAATAATCTGCTGAACCTTTCCGCCGATACGGGTCTGATTCAAAGTTTCAAACATCAGCCAGAAATCATATGCCGCTCTCAAATCATCAACAAGCTCAAACTCCGCACCAACAAAATGTTTCAGGAAAAGTCCCTCATCCCCGTCTTCAAGAACCGAAAGGTCATCGGGATAACTAACACCAAGAGCATAGCCAAAATCTTCAAAAATATCACCAACAGTTCCTGTCACCTCAGAACCGGAGATTCCGCCAAGAATTGATTCCTTTGTTTCATTTGAAACATAAATCTTTTTAAAAGGCTCCGCTGATGTATATTCGTCGCTAACCTCAAAGGTATACTCACCGCTTTCGCCGTTTTCATCCAAATCGAAGCTGATTACAAAAGCTCCGCCCTCTTCTGTTGTTACTGCTTGTGAAGTGAAAACATCCTGTTCTGTGGGTGATGTGGCTGTAACCTGAACGGTTCTGCCTGCGATTCCCACACCTGCACTTGATTTCACCGTACCCTTTATTGTGACCGTCTTGTCCTCAACAACCGTTTCACTTTCGTTAATGGTTATTGTGCCGTCACCTGCATCATCATCTGCTGTGCCTGTGGCAAAAGTCAATACAGCTTCAGCCATTTCTCTGCCGTATTCATCCTTTATACCACTGACGGTCATGGTATAATCTGTTTCGAAATCAAGCGTTTCCTTCAGCTTGACAGCCACCTTGTCAATTGTAGTTTCAAGCTCAACTGCAACAGGTGCGCCGTCCTCTGTTTTTGTCAGCGTTACATTCTCTGCCGATGCATCATCTTCCAACGAATAGTTGAAACCGATTTCAAAGAAGTCCAAGCCTCTTTTAACAGTTGAACCATCAGTAATTGCTCCCATTGAAGAAGTCACACTGTCAACAACAAACTCATCAAGCTTTTCAAGAACTATACCGTCCAGAGCAAGAGGTGCGCCGCTCACTTCAATAAGCAACGTATTTTTTCCTTTGTTGAGATAAAGCTGTCCGCTCAGGGGCGCTGTTCTGTAACCTGCATTCGGAATGCCCACAACCTCATCGGCAGCTTCTGTGTCATTTGCAGAAACCGCAACATTCACAGAACCGTTGCCCTTGTCAATTACTGCACCAACATTGTATGTGCCTGCTTCGGGAGCAATAACATCAACATATGCCGAACCGCCGTCTGCCACGGTAACAACATAGCCGTTATTACCGACGCTCAACGTAACACCTGAAGATTTCACTGCATCAAAGCCCGGAGCATCTGCAAAGGCAGTTACTTTGTCAGCTGTGGTTTTTGTAAAGGTAATCTTGTCAACAGTTGGATAGCCGTTTGCACAAAGAAATCTTACCGTATGTTCACCTTCAGACAAATAGCAGGGTCTGAAGGATGACAGCATTGCATCCTCAAGCTTGGATGCAATATTTTCAGGGTGTCCCACCTGTGTGGTATTATCCGTTATCATATCACTCCAAATCAGAACACCGTCAACATAAATATAGGGATAGAGATTTCGGTAAGATTCACCGTTTGCCCACCAGGTCAAAGTGGGGATGTATTCCCCCTCAACAGTCACATTGATTGTTTCTTCAATCCATCCGCAGCCCGCTATTCCGTTAAGAACGTTTCCTGTCAGGTAAGGATGAGGCGACCTGCCTGATGCCAAAGCAATGCCCGCTGCAGCCTTGTTGGAAGTTGTAAACTGAAAGTCAGCAACATAAACATCCCCTGTCGCCAATACCGGCATGGCAAAAAGACTGCAAAGCATCGCTGCCGCCAAAATAATTGATAAAACTTTTTTCATATTCCTTTCCTCCTCAAATATAATGTCATTTAATGCTTACAAAGGCAAGCGATATAAATCGATCCGATTAAACATCGGGCTCCTTGATTCATACGCCCGTTTCGTGGCAGTATTGCCGTCTTACGCCTTCGGGTTAGCCCCGTTGACAGCAAGTACTTCTGCGGTTCAAATCGATATATATCGATTGCCCCTGCGTCCACATTTATGTGTTCAGAAGGTTTTTTGGTCGTTCGGGACCATTGTGCTTTTGTGACCGAGAGGGGTCATCCTGAGTGGAGCGCCAGCGGAATCGAAGGATCTCATTTTCAGATGCTTCGACTGCGCCTGCGGCTTCGCTCAGCATGACGTCCCTCCTCTTGCCTCCCCGCCAGCCTCCCTTGTGCAAAGGGAGGGGGACCACGCTTTGCGTGGTGGAGGGATTGTCAAGAACACACAACAGTCCCAACGACCTTAATTCTTATTCCGCAACAGCGGGTGCAATTTCAGTCTGCTCTGTGTATGGCTTGAAGCTTGACAAAGAATCCATAACAAATACCTTCACTGTGTAATTTCCTTCAGCCTCGGGTGTTGTAAAGGTCTTTTTGATTGTTGAACCAATCTGCGCAGTACCATTTTCTGCGTATGCAGCCTTCAATATGCCACCTTCATAAACCGCAACAATAAGTGCAACGCCCTTGTTCACATATGCACCGCCAATATCAGCAACTGCTGTATACTCGGTGTTTGCCTTTACGCTCTTTGCAAGGTTTGCATCTGTAACTTCACCTTCATAAAGTTCGCCTTCCTTGGGTGAAATCACACGGTCAGCCCAGTTAGCAGGAGTAAGAACAATTGCATCAGTAACAAGAGCCATGCCGTCAACACGAACTGTCAGATCATTGATACCCTTGTTGAGATAAAGCATACCGTCAATAGGAACAGTTCTGTAGCTTGAACCTTCAACACCTACAATTGCACCTTCAGCCTTTGTGCCGTTTGCAGCAACCTCAATTGCTGAAGATCCGCCAGTCTTTGCAATAGTCGCCCCAACACTATAGAAGCCTGCTTCGGGAGCAATAGCTCCAACGTGTGCATAAGAATCTGCATCAAAAGTAACAACATATCCGCCGTTACCGGTACCCAGCGTAACTCCTGCTGATTTTTCGGCATCAAACCCCGGAACATCCGCAACAACACTTCCGTCTGTTGATGTATTTTTCTTGAATGTAATCTTGTCAACAGTGGGATAGCCGTTTGCACAAAGAAGTCTGATTGTATGTTCACCTTCAGTTAAATAGCAAGAACCAAGAGGCGAAAGCATTGCATCCGCAAGTTTAGATGCATTGGCTTCAGGATGACCTACCTGTGAAGTGTTATCGTTTATCATATCACTCCAAACCAAAACTCCGTCAACATAAACATAAGGGTAAAGATTGCGATTTCCTTCACCGTTTGCCCACCATGTCAGTGTTGGAATATATTCTCCGGCATTTGCCACATTGATTGTTGCTTCAATCCAGCCACAGGCTGACACACCGTTAAGAATATTTCCTGTCATATAAGGATGAAGCGAAATTCCTGATGCCTTAGCCACTCCTGCTGCTGACTTGTTGGAGGTTGCAAAATCAAAATCTGCCACAACTTCAGGCCAAGCTGTTACTTCGCCAACCTTCTTGAGGTAAACCTTGTCAACAAGACAGCTGTAGTTATAGGGTTCTTCACTTTCAATAACAATCTTGTGTGTTCCTTTTGAAAGTGCAACCTGGTTCACAAGAACCTTGTTTACCCATGTTGTATAACCATACATCTGTTTTCTGTATGTGGCATCTGTTTTCATCTTTTCTGTGTCTGCTGTATCTTTGTTAGCTTTCCATACATCCGCATTACCAGCATCAATCTTTGAATAAACATTACCGCCTGCTGTAACCTTTACGTCATAAACATCAGGAGCAGCAGAGCCACCGTTAAAATAGTTCATAACATCCCAGCTAAGCTCATAAAGGCCATCTTCCTCAACACCAATTGTTGCGATAACCGTATGTTTTGCAAGGTCAAAGTTGGCATTATTTTTACCATACTGGAACATACTACCATAACGGTAATCTTTAAAAACAGTGCCCTTAAACTCATAGCTGGCACGTGTTGAGTATGTTGCGGGAACTACTCCGCCTGCATTAACAAATCTGAGACTTGAAATTGCATAAGAACCTCTCATGTTCACAATACGTACTGTATGACGACCTGCTTCAACGTTCACATTGTAAAGGTTGTTTGAAAAACTGTCCTTTACATACTGTGCCGCAAGGTCGCAAACACCGACACGAACACCGTCAAATTCAACAGCTGTTGCAATGTCGTGTGCGCCGTTAAGACTCCAGAAGTTACCTGCAAGCAGGAAAACACCTGAACGGTCGGTTTCCAGAACAACCTCAAAGCTGTCACCGGCTTCGTCAAGAACAACCTTGCCATCTTCGTCTCTTGCAGTGTTTGCGCCAAGTGCAAAGTAGCCTGAGGCTGCTGACCAAACAACATCCTCTGCTGCCGACACAGGCATCACAAAGAGACCGCAAAGCATCACTGCCGCCAACATAATTGATAAAACTTTTTTCATACTACATATCCTCCTTTAAGATATATAAAAATATTTTTTTGGAACAGCTCATTGGTTCACAAAGATGTTACAAAAGGAATTTTCACCTATGAGCCGTTCATTTTTTTGCATATATTATTTTTTCACCATTTCGGCTCCCCAGAGCATCAGGGAGCTGTCATGAAGTGACTGAGAGCAGTCATCCTGAGTGGAGCGTCAGCGGAATCGAAGGATCTCTTTTTTAGATGTTTCGACTTCGCCTGCGGCTTCGCTCAACATGACAACCCACGCCTCCCTTGTGCAAATGGAAGGATTGTCAAATCTTTTTTTATTTCACTATAACGCCTTCATCAAAGAGCGCATCATTTTCTGTTCTTTCAGCACCGTCATGGAATCTGAATGGTCCAATCATCATGGGTCTGTCAGGACTTTCAACCCTGATTGTGTGAACCCCTTTCGTGAGATTCACCGTTCCTCCGTCAAACACGCCCGTCACATACTGTCCTTCAACAGTTGTGGGAACGCGCTGTTCCACCTTCTTTGTGCCGTCAACATAGAATCTGATTTTCGGATTCAAAATGCTCAATATCGGTTTAACGGGATGTCCTGCCTCATAGGTCAGGGTATATTTTCCATCCTTTGGAATATAAACCTGATACTCAACCCAGTCGCCCGTGGTGAATTCAACGCAGTCAGCAAATTCATAAAGAATTGTCTTATACCACTTCGGTTCAGCACCGTTATTGTCGTGGAAATTTGTCCAGTTGCCCATGTCAACCCATGAATTTTCGCCAACATAACGATACCACGGTTCGTTTCCGGGCTTCATAAAGTCCGTACGCCACGCAGGAAGGTCAAGACCATCTGCAAGACTTTCAAATTCAGAAGTGAGCCCTGCATTTTCCATTATGGAAACCGCCTTGGGATATTGAGATATTGTATCTTCTGTGAGATACACCGTGTTCTGAACATCAATTTCCGTAAGGGAATAATTGTCAACATCAAGAGTCTTATCCATATTGGTGAAATTGTTCACCGCCTTGTCGTGATAACCTCCTACGTTCTTTTTCAGCCACTTCGGAACATTCAGAACAACATTATCCTTTGCAGTTTCATATGCCGAACCGTTGTCAAAATAAATACCGCCGTTTCCGTATGTTGCACCGTTGATGTAGTTGTTCGAAACCTCTGAATCGTGCATATTTCCCAAGGTATAAACCGCACCGCCATCCGACGTGAGCTGCATTACATTTTCAAAGGAATTATGACCGATTACAATGTTTTTACAACCAATTTCGGGGCTATCTGCATTGGTAGACCAACCCCAGCCTGCGGTTATGCCCGTATAAGGCAAATCCTTGAAGACATTGTTTGTCACGGTTACGTTATCCGCATAATAAATGCTCATTCCGCAGGTATCGGTAAATTCGTTTGCGGTACGTCTGCAAACATTGCTCTTCACTTCAATATTCGAGCGCTTTTCCGTGGTTGCCTTCAGGTACTTTCCGTTATCCCAACTGCTGATAATCAAGCCTGTTCCGCTGATGTCTCTGAAAACATTGCCTTCAACCTTTGAATTGGTAACTCCGTCAATGAAGCCAAGTGCACCTGAGCCAAGACAAGCAAATTCACAGCCGAGAATCTCGATATTATCCGCAAATTCAAACCTCACCTGAGGAGGCACCATATATCCGCCCGAAACCTCACTGAGCTGATTTGAGCCCGAAACAAACTTATCTGCCTGACTTGTTCGCTTTCCGGTTCTGCTCACGTCATTCCATGCTCCGTGCATAAAGGTCAGATTTTCAAAAACAAGATTTTTCAGCTTGTTTTCCTTGCTTTCGCCCTTTGCCTCAACAAGCATCTCGGTTGTTCCTGCATAAACCTCTGTTTCAGAACTCGTCAGATTTTCCTCCCCAAAGGGATAATAATAAATCCGCTTTTCATCCTTGTCGAAATAGAATTCGCCCGGTTCATCAAGAAGCTCCAGAGCATTTTCAAGATAGAAGGTTCTCTTTGCCGTCTGTTGTTCTCTTGGCGATGTTCCAATATAATCAACAATAGGCTTGGTGTAGTTTGAAAGACTTGTTCTTGCCCAATCCCAATAGGGCTGATCCATAATGATGGAATATGTGTTGTCGGAATTTCTCACAATGTTCTCCACAGGGGTTCTGTGGTGACACCAGAGCATTCTCCATACAACCTCAACATTTTCAGGATTGTTTGTTATAACAGGGAAGTTGTTGGTTGAAACGGTTAATCCGTCATCAGCATACTCGCTGCCCTCAGCATAGTAATAATCAAGTGCTTCATAAAGGTACTTGGATCTTGCACGCTGTGCCGGATAACCGTTCACATACAGAGTTCTTGTGTCCGTCACGTCACTTGCATCGGCAACATAAATTTCAGGAACATCGGTCTGTTGCCAGCCCTCGATTTTTGTACCGCCGCTGATGATAGTTTTGCCATTCTCGGCACCTCTGTATATCACCTTTCCGCCTCGGCCGGAATCCTCGCTTGAGAACTTGAGGGGTTCGGTGATTTTATATACACCTTCGTCAATGGAGATAACAACGTCACCGGGAGCCTCCCACACCTTTGTCCGTGCAAGCCTTTGCGCCCTGCCGATGGTTGCAAAAGGTTTTTCTCGGCTTCCGTCACCTGTTTCATCATTGCCGTTGGTGGATACACAAATTATTGTCTCGTTTGTAAACATTGCAAGGGGTATCATTTTTTCAAAGCCGTCAATCGAAAAGAGACGTAGCTTCCATACACCTTCCGAAACATCAACATTTTCAAGCTCAACCCTTGAGATTGTGTCTTCAAGAACACCCGTTTCAACAGACATCAGGCTGTCGTTCTTGTAAAGTGCCGCAAAGATATATCCCTTGCTGTTCATTGAAGACGTATCTGCTTTAATGGTCAGATTTCCGTTTTTCAAAGTTTCAATCCGTTTTCCCGATTCATCAAAGAGGACAACATCAGGGCTAATCAGATTGTTGAACGCAAGCTGTGAAAATCCGCTTGCCACATCTGCAATATTTCCAAAATTCTTTTTCAGCATACCATTGAAAACCGGCGCATCATAGAGAATTCCACTTGTTGCATCTGCCACATCAATATAAAGCTGATTCTGTGCTGCTGTCAGAATCTCTTTGACCTGGGCACCGTCTCTTGCTCCGTTTATTTTTGAAGCAAATGCCCGGCTTTCGTCTTGGGTTATGCCAAGGGGTCCAACCAGTGCGAAACTATCCAATGCAATCTCGCCATCACAGTCAACCGTCAGACGTGTTTTTCCTTTTTCAAGCTCGATGATTGCAGTGCTTCTTGTATCAGCATCTCGGAACAAGGTCTTTGCCGAGCCTGCACCGTCTGCCGTCACCTTCACAAGGGCATTTCCCGAAGGATTTCCGTTCACAGTCAGCTTATAATATCCGCTTTCGGGAACAAGAAAATCATAAACTGCATAATCGCCTGTATAAAGATTAACCTTGCCACCTGAAACCGAAGCACCGCTGAGCTTTGAGTACGTTGTCGCTGCAACACTTTCATCGGTTGCGCCAAGCTGTTTTTCAAAAAGCAGTACAAATTTGTCAATTTTCACATCACCGTGAGCCAAATTCGAAGTCGAGGGCTCAGCAATGTTGGTTATTTTCACCTGATTTATGCCCTTTGCCAAATCAAGCTTGCCAAGATCAACTGTTCTGTATGCGCCCAAAGCCGTTGTCTCTGATGCGCTTCGTCTGTAAACCTTGTATATTTCGCCGAATTCGCCTTCAATTGAAAGTGCGTAGTAGTTACACTCTTCAATCACTGCCGAAAGTTCATAGCTGCCGCTTTCAGGAGCATATATCTCATAATCCAACTCGCCGTACTGCTTTGTGTTCATCACAAAACCGCCATTGCCTTCAAGTTCAGCCACAGGCTTGAATTTTTCCACCTTCACGGTCTTCATGTATGGAAAACCGCTGATAAACACAATTTTCACTGTGTGTTTGCCCTGAGTCATGGGGCAAATCACCGCATCATACCATGTGTAGGTTGGCCATGCAACTCTGTCAGCATTATTCAGAGTATGAGTTCCCACCTTTGTGCCGTCAACGTATATATCAAAAACCTGATCTGCCGTATGGCTCATTCCATACGATGCAGTATGAATTCCCACAGTGTAGTCACCCTTTGAGGGTATGTCGACTTCATAGCTCACCGATTGACCGTTTGCACTGAAAAGAAATGCTTTGTATGTTTCTTCATACCTTGCACCGTCAAGATTGATATAGTTCTGTTCCGATGCATTGAAAACAATAGATTCAGCCTCATCCGTGCTTTGCACAACACCTTCGGCTTCAACATACTGTTTCATATTCTCGGTAATTCCAAGGTAAGTAAACGTCAGCTTTTCAACGTTATAATCCTGAGACAGCTTTTGGAGTTCAACCCTGTGACTGCCCTCTGTGAGCATCATGATGTTGAATCTCATTTCATTGGTTGAAGAATTCACCGTTCCCGATGCTTTGTTGCTGCCGTCAATCAGCAGCTTTGCTTTTTGGGTTTCAGAGGCAGCCTCTGATGAAATTTTTGCAACTGCCTGATAATAACCTGTATATGGCAAATCCATCGTTCCGCTTTCCTCATTCAGAACAACCTCTGCCGCATCAAAGGCTTCTTTCGCATTGAATCTCACAGTTTTTAGATAAGGATACCCACTAACAAACACAAGCTTCAGGGTATGTGTGCCCTTTGTCAAAGGATATTCCACCGCATCATACCAATTGTAGGTTGGCCATTTAACTCTGTCCTCATTCTTCAGGGTATGTGTTCCAACCTTTTCGCCATCAATATATATGTCAAAAACCTGATCAGCAGCGTGACTCATTCCGTATGATGAAGTATGAAGCCCCAATGTGTAGTAAGCATTTGACGGGATTTCCACATCATAGTTGACATATTGACCTGCAGAGCCAAAAATAAATGCCTTATATGTTGCATCATATGTACCCACAAGCTCGGTATAGCTCTGGTCCGATGCATTGATGACAACATCCGTGGCAGCTTGGGCGGGCATAACCGCCAAAGCTGCAAGCAATGTAACTATCAAAAAAGACGATATAATTTTTTTCATATTTACACGCCCTTTCGCTATTAAAGCTTACCGTAAATTCTCAGTATTGCCGTTGCCGCCTCTGCACGTGTGAGATACGATTTGGGCTCAAAGTTGTTGCCGGGCTTTCCGCTCATAATTCCAAGTGTTTTTGCCCCCAGAACCTCGTGGAAGTATTCTTCATCAATGCTGTCAATATCCGCATAGGCTTTTTCGTCATAAGTGAGGTTATATGTGCCGTTCACCGCAACATAAACCTTTATCAGAACATCCGCAAAACGTTCTCTTGAAATCGGAGCATCCTGCTCGTTCACGTCCTTCAGCATTCCGTAATCAACTGCCATTTGCTTCCAGTTGTCGTCAGTATACTGAATATGTGCCGCACGGAGTGCCAACCAGATCGCCTGATGAAGCGTCACGTTATCTTCGGGAGCAAAATGTGTTTCGCTGACGCCCTTGATAACGTTCTGCTTTGCCATACGTTCAATGTCGTCCTTTGCCCAATGTCCTTCAATATCCTCAAACATGGCTTTTTTCTCAACCTTTGGAGGAGGTGCAACATAAGGAGCTCTCGGAACAACCGTTCCCTCATCATAGAATTCGTCGTTCTCGATTCTGTCTGTGCCGTCATCAAACATAAATGGACCAACCATCATATTACCGTCAACCTGCTCAACTCTGATTCTGTGAACACCCTTTTCCATATACACCTGACCAACGTCAAATGCACCGGTTACATACTGACCCGCAACAAATGTGGGAACGGGTGCTTCAACAAGAATTTCACCGTCGCTCCAGAACCGAACCTTTGTTCCGTCATTGCCTCTGGGCTGACCGCCCTGCATTCTGATGGTATACATTCCGCTTTCATAAATTTCAAAGTCGTATTCCTGCCACTCTGTGTTTGTGGTCTCACCAATAAAGTTTGTATATTCACCAAGAACCTTTTCATAAACACCGGGAGTATCAGCCGTGTCATAGAAGTCCACATAAGTAGTCACATCAGACCAGTTGTTTCTGCCCACAAAATGATGTTCACCTTCAGAAATCATAAAGTCTGTACGCCATTCGGGGAGGTCAAGACCTTCCGCAAGATGCTTATATTCATCGGTAAGACCTGCATTCTGTTCAATTGAAACAGCCTTTGGATAGCCCGAAATGTCGTCGCTTGCAAGGTAGGTTGTTCCTGTTATGGTAATTTCCGATGCAGGATGATAGCTGTCAAGGTCAAGACTCTGCTTCATATTTGTGAAGTTGTCAATTGAGAAGCATTGATCACCGCCCGGATTCTTTTTCTGCCAACGAGGAACGTTCAAAACAACATTATCTTTTGCTACGGCATAGGTTGTACCGTTATCGAAATAGATACCGCCATTACCAAATCTTGCATAATTTATATAGTTGTTTGAAACCATGGTATTGACCATGTTACCGAGAGTGTAAACCGCACCACCGTCAGATGTTGCCATCATGATATTTTCAAAACGGTTATAACTTATGTCAACGTTGCTGCAGCCAACCTGAGGATTACCTACATTTGTAGCCCAGCCCCAGCCTGCTGTAACTCCCGTATAGGGAACATCCTTCATATAGTTGTGGGTGATTGAAATGTTGTCCGCATAATAAACAGCAATACCTGTTGTGTCAGTCAATTCATTTGAAGGACGACGGAACATATTGTTTCTTATCACAACATTTGAAGGCTTTTCCATATCATTTGTGATATACACACCATGATCCCATGAACTGATAATAATACCCGTTCCGCTGATGTCACGGAAGATATTGCCCTCAAACAGAACATTTGTAACACCGTCAACCATGCTAACCGCACCTGAACCCATGTTCATAAATTCGCAGTTGGTGATTCTGATGTTGTCAGCAAAGTTAAACTGAATCTGAGCAGGAACCATTGCACCGCCCGAAACCTCACTGAGCTGATTTGGTGCATTAGCGTATTTGTCAGCCTGACCTGTACGCTTACCTGTTTTGCTCAACTCATTCCATGCACCGTGGCGGAATGAAAGGTTGTCAAACACAAGGTTCTTCAGCTTGTCGTTCTTGTTCTCGCCGTTGAACTTCATCATCATTTCGGTTGTGCCAACATATGCTTCGGCAGTTTCCAAATCCTCTTCATAGAAGGGGTAATAATAAATTGTCCGTGTTTCCTTGTCAAAGTAGAATTCGCCCGGCTCGTCAAGAAGCTCAATTGCATTCTCAATAATATAATATCTATTTGCGTGCTGTGCGCCTCTTGACGCTGCCGCCGCATAATAATCAATGCTGGGTCTGCTTGCCACTGAAAGTGTTGTTCTGCCTATGTTCCAGTAGGGCTGATCCATAACAACCGTATAGGTGTCTTCATTTTCTATAATATCCGCAACAGGCATTCTCTGTTTTGTCCAGAGCATTCTCCATGAAAGCTCCAAATCCTCAGGCTTTGAGAATTTGGGGAAGTTGTGCTTTGAAACGGTAAATCCGTCACTTTCATACTTGCTTCCTTCTGCCTGCCAATGTTCAATACCCGTATAGCGGTACTTTGAGCGTGCTCTCTGTGCCGCATAACCGTTGATATAAAGGGTTCTTGTGTCTTCAACATCTTCAAGACTTGCCTTGAAGATTTCGGGAGTTTCGGTCTGTTCCCAGCCCGTAACCTCAACACCACCGCCGATAATTGGCTTTTCTGCACCCTCTTCACCTCTGAAGATTACGTCATAACCATTTTTGCCGCCGTGTTCCTTTGTGAAATACTCTGTTTCGGGAAGGTAATAATATCCCGATGCAAAATTAACAATGATATCGCCGTCCATGGCATCGTTAATCTTTGCAATCTCTTCCTTTGCACGCTTAACCGTCTTGAAAGGATTGTCCTTTTCACCTGTATTGGCATCATCACCGTCGGGTGAAACATAAAGTTCTTTGTAAACAGGATGAGGAGCATTTGCCTTTTCTTCCTCATATCTTGCAAGGTCATCAAGCTGGTCAAGAGTTATGTACTCTCCGCCCGTTGAAGTAAGGAAGTGAATATAATCAATATTCAAAATACCTTCTGCTTCAACCGTCACCGAATGAACACCCTTTGTCAAAAGAACCGTTACGGCATCGGTTTCCGCAAAACTGCCTGATGCAGGGATAGTAACCGTTGCAGGATTTGTGTTGTCGTCAAAATACAACTTTGCTTTACCTGTTCCCGTTGATGCAATTTTCAATGCATAAGCATCATCCTTTTGAACATTAAAGGTGTATTTTGTCCAGTCGCCCGACTGAAGACCTATATAATATTCTTCCTTCTGTCCCTGCTGATAAATGTCAATTGCCTCGTCTTTTCTGTACTTTCTTCCGTCGTTCTTTCCGTCTGCACCAAAGCTGCCGTCAAAACCAAGGTCAAAGTTTTCAGCTTCAATCACAGCAGGCAAATATACGTTTTTATAAGCCCCTTCGTTCTTTGAGAAGTCAGCACCATTGCTTTGTGCCATGGTTTTGAATTTAAAGCTCACAATCGAAATAATCGCATGGATATCCCACTCAATTTGCATTTCATGCGTTCCTGCTTCAACAGGGAAAACCAAATCAGTTTCATAAACCTGGCTGTTCACGCCTGTGGGAACTTCGGGAGTTTCAAAGCCCCCAACCACCTTGCCGTCAATCAAAACATTTGCCCTTGCAACTCTTGAAGCCGCATTTGAAGCATAACCGAATTGAATTTCTTCAAGCAAATAATTTCCCGTTTCGGGGAATTCAACGTCATAAACTGCCGTCTGTCCCTCACCGCCAAACAGAACACCCTTAACGCCCTGTCCAACACCTGTGCCGCCGATAAATTCCTTGAATGCTGCACCTTCAACCACAACCTCGGCTTTTGCAAAGGACAAGATTGGCATACTGCATACAAACAATGCTATTGCCAAAAGCATCGCAAAAAATCTTTTCATAGAAGCAACTCCTTTTTATGTATTTTATTTGCACGTTATTTAGGCAACATTGTTTTTGCGATTTCTGTCATGGCATTTTCCATCGCCTCAACGTCACAAATTCCGTTAACGGTATCAAGCATATCCTGCCAACGCTTTTCAAATTCAGCATCGTTCTCTGCCGCAAAAGCAAGCTTAATCTTGTTTTCCCAAGCGCCGCGTTCTGCCCAGAAGTCAACAACTTCGGGAACATTTGCATACTGTGCCGCCCAAATCTGGCAGGGAGGATATGTGGGTATGTTCTGAGTATGTTCACTTTCACTTGTAAACTTGAATCCGTATCCATAAATGGGCAGATTTGTGTTGCCCTGTCTGTACATAATTGAAGGAGTCCACTTGCTCTTGTGTGCTGCCGTAATAAGCATCAGGCCGCCCTTGCCGCCAAGACCCATTTTTTCTTCTTCGCTTGAAATTGCCGAACCGTCGCCTTCAATGAACACCTTGTTCAGCTTTTCGTCCTTGAATCTGCGCTTGCCGTCAGCATCCTCGGTGTAAAGATCAGCTTCCTTGGGACCCCAGTTTCTCACCTGATCGTATTCATCAGAGAACTGAACGTCAATCCATTTGAGAACCTGATGAAATTCTTCTTCGCTAAGAGTCTTAAGAAGACAGAGTGATTCTGACCAGAGTGAACGTTCCTGATAAGCGCCGTAGCCCTTCTTAGCAGGCACCTGAGTGATAAAAGGTCTGTAACGATAGGGCTTTCCTGCTGCTTCGAGTGCATCATTAACAGCCTGTGCACCGCCCGACGCCAATGAAAGGGGAACAATTGCATATCTTCCGTTCATAACCTTTTCGTTGAAGTTTGTTGAGGTATGAGCAAGACTTTCTGCCTCAATAACCCCTGCGTTAACCATTTCGTTCTGAGTTCTTACAGCCTCTTTCACCATTTCGTCCATCAACGGAATTTCAATTCTCTGAGTTTCACTGTTCCATGTACTGCTGTAATAATGACCTTTATAGCCATACATATCACCACCAAGATAGTTAATTGCCGCCCATGCATCACTACCATTGTATCCATATGTATAAACTGTTTTGCCGTCTTCCTTCAGGTTCAGCTTTGAAATGTCATACATAAAATTGATATAATCTTCTGTTGTTGAAATGGGAATATCAAGAAGCTCGTCGCCAACAGGCTTGCCTGTTTCCTCAACAATTGTCCACAGCTCATCAAAGGACTTTGCTTCGGGGAAGAACTGTTTCAGAATATCATCACGAATCCACAGACAGTCTGTGGGGCTATAACTCACGTCGTTGCGCATTGCAACCTGTTCATCCATCATAAACTGATATTCTTCGTCCGACATATTGTGTGCCTGTCTCCATACTGTTGTTGCAGCATAAGGGATACCAAGGATATTGCCGTCAACGGTCATTGCATCCCAGAATTCCTTAGGAGTTCTTTCCCATACGTTTGGAGCATATTCCTGAAGCAGTTCGGGAGTGATATACCATACCTGCTCCAACTGGTCAAGCTTTGCAAAGTGTGCGGGACCCTGAAAAGCACCGCAGTGAACAATGTGGGGAAGGTTGCCGCCCGCAACGAGCTTTGAGAGCTTTGCATCCCACTGTCCGCCGTCGTTTCCGTACATATTTTCGATTGTTACATTTGTCTTTTCTTTGAGCCATTTTGCCACTATGTCATTTGCATAAACGGCAGTGGGCGCATAGTCAGTGCCCTGTGTTTCCCAAACTGTCAGTTCAAGCAATCCGCCCTCCGAAGAGTCCTCACTGCAAGCCGCCAGGCAAGCAACACAAATCACCAGAGTCAATACCAACGCAATAATTTTTTTAAACTTTTTCATTTTCAAAATCCTCCTTTTGAAATATAAATAATTTTTACTCTTTAACCGCACCAAGGGTAACACCCTTGATAAAATATTTTTGCAGGAACGGATAAACCACAATGATGGGGATGGTTGTCACAATCAGCGACGCCGCCTTTACCGATTCCGAAGTGGTCTTCACAGCATTTTCTGCCGTCTGTCCCATTGAAAGCTGAAGTGCCATCTGCTGTGCCATTTCACTTTCCTTAACAAGTCTCATCATCAAATACTGCAATGTATACAGCTTCTTGTCGGTTACATACATCAGCGTATCTGTCCAGCCGTTCCACGCATTAACCGCCGACCAGAGTGCAACCGTTGCAATAACCGGCATTGAAATGGGAACAATAATTTTTATCATAATTTTGAAATCCGTTGCTCCGTCCAGCTTTGCGCTTTCCTCCAGACTTGCCGGAAGCTCCTGCAGGAACGAACGGATGATTACTATATTATAGAAGGAATAAAGCACCGGGAAAAAGTATACCCAAAATGTGTTGATGATGTGCAAATCTCTGTACAGCATATACATGGGGATTACACCTGCCGAAATATATGCGGGAATCATCAGGTAAAGAGTGATTGCTTTGCGGTAAGGCAGACCTCTTCTTGTCAGTCCGTATGCCGCCGAAAAGTTAACAAATGTTGCAACAAGTGTATTCAGCACCGTTTTGCAAACCGAAATAATTGCCGCCCTCATAAAATCCTGATTTGTCAGAATCGCTTTATAGTTCTGCAATGTGAAAATACGTGGAAAAATTGTAATACCACCACGTGCGCTGTCGGCTCCTTCATTGAACGAAATTGCCATCTGATTGAGATACGGGTATATCATTATAACCGCAATCAACAGCATAAAAGTTATATTAAATACATTAAATGTTTTTTCTGCAAAAGTTCTTTTCAATCTCATAACCTCCAAATCTGTTCTCGTTTCACAGTCATTTTGCTTTACCAGATGCTGGCATTTGCAATCTTCTTGCTCAAGAAGTTTGAAATAAATATCAGGGTTATATTAACCAGACCCTGGGACAAACCAAAGGCTGTTGCCGATGAATATTTACCCTCCTGAATACCGCTCCGGTAAATAACCGTACTTATGGTATCCGTTGTGGGCTGAGTAAACACGTTCTGGAAACCGTAAATCTGGTCAAAGTTGGAGCTTATCAGGCTTCCCATACTCATAACAAGAACAACTATAATTGTTGTTTTTATACCCGGAAGGGTTATGTGCCAAGCCTGCTTGAACTTTCCGCAGCCGTCAATTGCCGCCGCTTCATACAGCGACTGGTCAATTCCCGCAATTGCCGCAAGGAATATAATTGAGTTCCAGCCGATACTCTTCCATATGTGCGAAAGGAAAATTATGGGCAGAAAATATTGGTCATCAAGCAGAATGTTTTTCGCTTCATAGCCTTCGCCAACAATCTTTGCCATAATTGTGTTGAAAATACCTTCTGTTCCGAATATGGTATAAAAAAGACCAACAACCGAAATCCACGAAAGGAAATATGGCATATATGTAATGGTTTGCATTGTCTTTTTGAACTTCATATTCCTCAGTTCATTGAACATAACCGCAAGAATAATCGGGAAGGGGAAACCACCGAACACAAGAACAACCCCATACCACAAAGTGTTTGTCACCGCAAGCAAAAGCTCCTTTTGTGTAAAAATATCCACAAAATGCTGAAATCCTACCCACGGGCTGTCGCTGATACCCTTCAGTATGTTAAAATCCTTGAACGCAATCACTATACCACGCATGGGCAGATAGTGAAAAACCGTTGCCAGCAAAATCGCCGGCAATATTAGCAAATATATGCTTTTGTACTTCGCAATATTGCCAAAAAAACCTCTCTTCTTTTTGGGGTAAGCACTTGATGCTACCTTCATTTCATTCATATCATTACCACCTTTTTATTCTTATACATAAATTCTAACACAAACAATATATACAAAAAAGTACACAATCAGATTATCAGGGTTCGTTTTCGGACTTTTCAAAATCATATTCAAACCTGATTGCAACCCTTGTTCCCGTTCCCGGTTGACTTTCAAAATCTATCCTTGAATTTTCGCCGTGAACCAGCTTCAGCCTTCTGTATGAGTTCTTTATTCCAAAGCTGCCTTCATAATTTTCCATATCATTAATCCGTGCAAGCTGTTCACTGCTCATACCAAAACCGTTGTCCTCAACCTCAATCACAATAAAGCGTCCGTCTTTTTTGCAGTTAATTGATATTCTGCACTCCTCCTGCTCTCCGTCAAAGCCGTGAATAATGGCATTTTCTATAAAGGGCAAAAGCAAAAGATGAATAACTGTGCATTTCTCAATTTCAGGGTCAAGGGAAATTTCAAGCTTGTAATCAATAGCCCGTGACAGCTTGTTGATTTCAACATATTTCCGCATGGCTTCAAGCTCGTCGCTCAACTTCACGTAATCCTTGCCTTTGTTCAGAACCGCTCTGTAATAAGAGGTCATATGGTTAACAATGGCAATCGTATCGTTATCTTTTCTGACAAAGGCATTATACTTTATTGCCGAAAGTGAGTTGTAAAGAGTGTGAGGGTCAAGCTGTTTTTGAAGAAGGCTGACCTCCATATCCTTTTTTTCCAGCTCAACATCCTGCTTGAGGGTTGAAATTCGCCGAATCTCAGCAAGAAGATGAAGAATTGCTTTTTTGATTATCTTCATTTCTTCAAGCTCCGTTTCCCCAAAGGAATCCTTTTCATCAAGTTCAGGAAGCCTTTCGTCATTAAGCTCCTGAACAAAAGCCGTAATGTTGTGGGTCATTTTCCCTGCAATCCTCTTCGCCACAAGACTTGTGAGCAAAAGTGCAAAGCCAAAAAATCCGATAAACAAGAGCAGAACATTCAGCACTTCACGCCTTGCCGCCTGTGAATCATGTTCAACCGTAACAGAAAAGAAATCGTTCACGGGAATTTCAATCCTGTTTTCGCCGCAGTCGCCTTTTTGTTTACCCGCCAAAGACCGTATACACATTTTCTCAGGTAATTGGGGAATATAAACTCTGCACGACAGAACACTTTCATTTTCGGTCATAATCCTTCTGTAAAAAACAAAATAGCTTCCGTTTGCTTCATCCTGAACCATTTCCCCTTCCCAGACAAGATTGGTGAAGTTGTTTTTCAGTTCCTGAAGAATTTCATCTGCACCATCAAGCCTGCTTATGTCCGAAATATACTTATCCTCATAAATCGTCTCATTTGACGTATAAATTCTGAATACCCTTTCTCCGTTATGTTCCGCATCAAACACGCCTATGTATTCTCCAAGGTGGTTTGACAGCAGCAAACGTTCTGTGTTATATTCAAATTTCTCGTTTAACTTTTCTGTAATATATTCCGATTTCAAAATATAATCGCTGCGTTGATGAACGTCCTCAATCGCCTTTTGGACACTCCGCACATATTCCCTCGTCTCCGCTTCCGTTTCACGAACCAGGTCACTTTCATTTTTCTGATACACAAAGTAACAAAAAACAACCGAAAGGATTATCAACGGTATACACGCACTGAGCAAAGTATTATACACAACCTGCTGGTAAATACTCTTTGGTTTAAACATAAAACCCTCCTTTCAAATTCAGTCCGCTGAGCACAGTCCTTACTCACCGTCTGAAACGGACTTCTGATATTCGCTGGGCAACTGCCCCGTATATTTTCTGAAAGCCTTCACAAAATACGGCTTGCTCTTATATCCCACCATTTTTGCCACTTCATAAACCTTTGAATGGGGTTTGGCGAGCAAGCGTTTTGCCTCCTCCATCCGCTTGCTGTTCAGATAGTCCGAGATTGTTCGCCCCGTACTCTTTTTAAACAGGCTTTTTGCATAGCTTGGGCTTATATACACACTTGATGCAATCTGTTCAACATTTGACACATCGCAATAATGCTTGTCAATATATCTGACAATTTCCGAAACCAGGTTCTCCTGTCTGTTGTCCTCCACATCGCCAAAAAAAGTGATGACCAGCTTCAAAATATTGAACAGCCACATACGGGCATCCTTGATTGTTTCAAACTGATTCATCTTTTGCCAGATAATCTCGCTTCCGTCAAAAACATCATCAAGATTAAAGTTCCTTTCGCTGAGCAAAAGCTGCAGAGTCACCATAACCGAAAGGCAAAAACTCTTTATCTCATTCACGTGATATGATTCGTTTTTCAGCCAGTAATGGTCCAGAAAAAGCTCAACCGCCTCAGAAGACTTCTGATTTATCATTTCGTCAAGATTCTTTTTCAGTTCAACAATGTTATACTCCATACTGATATAATTGAATCTTTTGAAAAAATAAACATTGTTCTCTCCTATATTCAAATTGTTCTCCAGAACATAGGACGCCTGCCTGAGCATATTCTGTGCGTCAAGCAGGTTTGAACTTGCCTTTGAAACACCAACACAAAGCTCTGCATCAAACCTGTCCGACAACAAATCAACACATCTGACAATTTTCTCCGAAGCAAAATTTGCAAAATCACTTTTGTCACCGTGGTCGCCCATAAGAATCAGATTAAGACATTTTTTGGTTTCCACAAATGTCTGCCCGTCTATATCGTTCAGAATATTCTCATTAACAAAACTAAGCAGTTCATAAATCTCATCATATTCATTCACCGATGAAGTAATTTCAAATCTGGCAACAAGATATGAGTCGTACTTCTGGAGTCCCAGCTCGGTCAAGGTTGACGTCACAAACTGAAAATCAACATTGTCCGAATAAAGAAGTCTGAACAAAAAGGTTTCTCTGAAAAGACCTCCCTTTTCTTCAAAGATACGATTCAGCACCTCGTTCTTTTTATCTTTTTCAAGCTGATTCAGCACATCCTCAACCGCCTCGGTCAGCTTTTCCGTGTCAAACGGCTTCAAAATATACGATGCAACCTTGTTGTTCATTGCACTTTTCAGATATTCGGCATCCTCATAACAGCTCATATAGATAATCTTTATATCTTCCTTGATTGCCTGTATTTCCTTTGTCATGGCAATTCCGTCCATAATCGGCATCACAACATCCGTAATAACAATATCGGGTATGAACTCTTTGAAAACCTCAACGCCCTTTTTCCCGTTGGAAGCTGTTTTTATCTCAGTAATACCAAAGGACTCCCAATCAATAAAGGTCAAAAGGCTTTTGATTTGCATATTGTTATCATCCACAATCAGCATCTTATACATTTTGCATTTCCACCCCTTTCTTTCATTCTGTGTCACATCTCCTTATTTATGCAGGTATGACCGATTTTCAACATTCTTCAAGCTCAATTCCTTCAAGAGTCGCAAGACTTGCCGTTCCTGTTTTCACCCGTGAATATTCAACAGTTCCGCTGCCGTTGCCGCCAAAAACCGATTCCATTCCGGTGCCGTTGAGCTCAATACCGTCAAAGGAAACATTTTTCACATTGGTTTTATTGAAGCCAACTGCATGAAATCCATCAGATCTTGTTTGGTTCCATTCAACATAAATATGTTCATCATCAGGGTGGGGCTTTGCGGTTTTGTCATAACGTATATTCGAAAACTTCACATTCTCAACAGTCCCTTCGCCCATATATGCCGCCATGTGTCCGTTTCCGAATACTCTGATATTGTCAAAAGATGAATCCATCAAGGTGTTGTTTATGGATATACCAAACCGTGAATGGGTCATAACATTGCTGACCGAAATTCCGTAGGTGTCGCCGTGTTGCGCCTTTGAATGTGCATACCAGTACGATTCGCCGATTCGGATTGCCGCTTCCATTCTGTAACCCTCATCGCCAAGAGTCAGTTTTTCAAAGGGCAGGAGGTTTCCCTCATCATCGGTCTTTATCATCAAATCGGGGTTCGTTGCAAGAACCTTGTCTGAATCCGACCAGGGTGAAATTTCCATAACATTGTCAATCCTGATATTATATATTCGGTAACCATCGTGATTAAGAATCCGAATCATTCCGCAACCGCTTGTGCTGCAAGTCATAATGTTGCGTATTGTCACGTTGTACACATCGCCGTCACGCTTGTTTTCATATGTATCGTGATAAATTTCGCTGTCGGTCACATTAATGGCAACGCTGTCGTCACCGATACGTCCCGTTATATTCTCAATAATAAAATCGTGACAACCCTTGCTCAGGTCAACGCCGTCCTGATTGGGAACGTTTCCGTCTGTTTCAAAATGAATACCCGACACTCTGCAAAAACTTGCGGCACGGAACCATATTCCCCAGTATCTCTGATTTCGCACCGTTATATTTTCAATAACCATTTTTGTCACATATCTGAACCGCATCATACAATTTTCCGTGATGTGATGCTCCGAGGGCTTCATAACCTTTCTTGCAATGCCGTTGTTTTCATACATCTGATTATGATTTCCGCCGTCAATTATTGCATTGCCGATTCCCCGAATGTGAATGCCTCTTTCCCACTCTGCGGCAGGAATCATGGTCTCGGACTGTGCAAGGCGGTTGGTGAACATATTGCAAACCGCTCCGTCTGCAAGCCTCAGATGACAGTTCTGCAAAATTATAATCGTTCCTGCCTCCAGTACCAGAGCTTTGTCAATTTCCCACACATCCTTGTTGGTTCTTTCATTATGTCTTGGCACAACAACCGATTTTCCAAAACGTACTGCCTCATCTATGGCCGCCTGAATCATTTCGGCGTCGCTCATTTTTTCTTTATATTGATTTGCATTAACAAACATACAATCCCCCACTTTCATACCTATATTATTACATAAAAATCAAAAATCAGAAAGGGCATAACCTCAATAAAGTTCATTTGCAACCTCAAAAAGTTTGATTAAAAACCTTGTAAAAGCAAAACAGCTTTCAGAACACTTTTCAGTATTCCGAAAGCTGTAAAAATCATACACTTATTATTTATTTTTCAAACCGATAGCAAGCCGCACCCGTTTCATTGTCATAACGCACCATTTCAAAGGAAAGACCTGCCTTTTCAGCAATTGTTTCCATAACCGTTTCGGTTGTGTAACGATACATAGGCGAAACTTCAATACCTTTTTTATTGAAATGCTTCACCGCAGGGCAATAAGCAACCTTTACGTCAAGGCGGTTTCCGTCACAAACAATCTCAAGGGCATCCTCAGCCTTTTCCTTTTTGTAGGTATTGCGAATATCCTCTTCAAGAGGCTTCAAGCCATCTTTCTTTATGGTTTCAATGAGCTTGTTATGCACATTCAGGGCATACTGTCTGAGGTATTCCTTAACCACCGACTCACCGTATTTATCAACCAGATAGAACATACCCGAATTCATTCCGTTGTGGAAGTCCATATGGAAATATTCATTATCGCCTGCTCTTCTGTCCATAACCTTTGTATTTTCATCAACAATCACACGACCGTCAAACACCTTGGGGTCATAAATGAGAATGTTGCAAGCCGCATGGTCAACCCCCGCAAAATTATAGATGTATTTAAGGCCTCCCGCTTCAACCGATTCACGGTAATGGTCGCAATGAAGGCAATAATCACGATAGGGCGTAATGCCGTATGCATCCTGCATATCAAGCAGCTTTCCCTTTGAGGGGCAACGGTGCATAGCAATCATGAACCAACCCTTTTCCTCATTGAGGTACATGGTGAAGTCAGCCGCTTCTTCATTGAGGGTGCCCGACCAATATGTATAGCAACCCCGGATTCCTTCCTTTTCAACCATTTCGGTCAGGGGCATTCTTCCGCCTGCGGGGTTGAACAAAAACTCCCAGTACCGTTCAACCTCATCCCTTCCGTATTTTTCTTCAAGAAATGCAAACAGCTCGCTGTATGCAGGTATAAATTCCGTACAAGAAATCATAAGTTTATTCTTCCTTTCAATATTTCAAACCTTTTCTGTATTCTCTGAGAATTTCCATTTGTTCATCACTAAGTGAGGTATAAGGTGCACGCCGATAACGTCCGCAAATGCCCTCAATTTCCATCATCCCGTGAACAACCGCATCAATACAATATGCTTCATCAACAGACTGCGCCCAGTCAGCAAGGAGCAAACCGCCCACGTCAGCGCCAACCTCTTTTGCGGTTAAATATTTTTCCGCTTATATTTCAAAAGTTGCCAGAAGCGGGCAGTGGTCCGACGAATCCAGCGCCTTTTGAGTGGTGAGGATTTCAAACTTCTTCGCCTTTATTCCACCATTGCCGTAGGTAAAAATATAGTCAAGGTTACGTTCGGGAAGGGCACCGTCCACATAAATTCCTTCATCATTCAGAATGGGATACTCATGATGAGTGAACGAATCGGTTGTTTCCTCGGCTGTATACCTTATGTCACAAAAACCTTCTTCAACCATTTTCTTATACGGTTCTTCACCCTGATCGGAGTTTATTCCATTATTGAAGTCACCGCCGATTATAACAGGGATATTATATTTTTCAACTATTCCATCACAAAAAGCTTTGAGCTCTGCAACATTCTGAAGTCTCTGCTGATTATCCTCTTCGCCACGGAACATCCACCAAAAATGAGTGCTGGCAACCGCCACTTTTTTCAGAGTATCTTTGTCTTCAATAACAGCCCAAGCCACAGATTTGGAATTTGCATCATTAAGACCTGTGTAAAGAAAATATCCGCTGTCAATCAAATTATATTTTTCTGTTTTATAAAAGAGACCCGTATAATTTCTATCCGCAAACTCAGGGCATACCTCCGAATAGCTTTCCTTAATCAATTGGGGAAGGGGTGCAGCCCCGACACGGTTTGTACCGGGCCCGCATTCCTGAAAGCAACACACATCCGCATCAAAATCCTTTATAAGAGATGCAATCAACG
Organism: Clostridia bacterium; assembly: GCA_045647905.1. Classification (GTDB taxonomy): domain Bacteria; phylum Bacillota; class Clostridia; order Monoglobales; family Monoglobaceae; genus SIG440. The sequence goes on along the minus strand of JAZRMZ010000175.1, from coordinate 30,994 downwards.
TGTTGCGATATTCACTGGGATTAAAGTTCCATACGTTCTGACTGTAAACTTTCATATGTCTTTTCCTTTCAAATAAATATTCTACTCTATTTCGCCGATTCTCTTCATCTCAGCCTTGATATTCTCATAAGCGCCGGGCTTCAGTTCTGACACATAATCGGGTGCAAAATCGCCCTCATAGCCAAGCATATTCATAGACGCCGTGAAGGACGGCCACAAATCATTTGCAACATAGCAATCCCTGAGTGAAACAATATTGTTCAGGCACTCTGCCGCCGTGTCATAGTCATCAGCCGCCATTGCCTTAAAGAGCTTTTCTGTGTTTTGGGGCGTAGCCGAAAGCATACCGTCCAGACTCTTGTCAATGCCCCACTTGTATGCAATATCAAACATATCAAGCCCCGAATAAACCATAACAAACTCCTTGGGAACAGCAGGGTTCAGCTTGAGCTTGCGGAACATAAGAGTGTCGTTTGACTTTATTCCAACAAAATTAGGAACAGTTTCAATCAGCTCAATAACCATATCATATGTAATCTTCGACTGAGTAACGCCGGGCAAATCATAAATCATAATATTGTGCTTTGTGAGCGCTGCAACACCCTTGAAGAAATTCATAATCTGATCCCTTGAACACGCATAATAAAATGGTGTAGTGAAAACAAGTGCGTCAATATCCATTTCCTCAAGAGGAGCAATTCTGCTTTTCACTCTTGATATTGAGGTATCCATTGCCCCCACAAGCACAGGGATTCTGCCATTTGCCGCCTCAACTGCCGCCTTTGCAACCTGAGGGTAAACGTCATCACGGATATAAGGCTCAATTCCCATTGAACCCATGCAAAGAAGAGCAACCGCCCCTGCATTAATCTGATCCTCAATATGCTTTTTGTAACTGTCAACCAACAAATTTCCTTCCTTGTCAAGAGGAGTACCAAGCGCAGGAACAAAGCCTGCTCCCATTTTCAAATCTTCCATTTCAAATCACCTTTTCCTTATATTATAAATTTATATAAATTTTCAAAATAATGTTCAAAACCCTTGTCGGTGGGATGCACCTCCAAGTCGGCAAAAAGCCCCGTATCATGCGGCACAAGGTCTATGCCTGAAATCACCTTTATGCTTTCATCCTCAATACAGCCTCTGATGATTCCGTCAAGGTCATTAAATTTACCTGTCGGTCTTTTTTCTTTACAGCAGGCAGCCCATATGGGAGTTATCACAAACTTTTTCGAGTTGGGATAATTCTTTGAAAGCTCTCTGAAAAACTCACGGCAATTCAGTTCAAACTCGTCTCTCGTTCTGTGTGACCAGTCGTTCACACCGTATGCAACCGTAACATAATCGGGCACAAAGCCCTCCTTTGACGCCGCAAGCTCAGGAAAGAACATTTCCCCTCCGATACCCTTATTGGTTTCATCAGCATCCAAAGCCCTTGCAAGACGGGCAACATAAGTCATTGAGGATTGAAGTGCGTCATACCCCTGAGTGATGGAATCACCAAAGGCAAGCAGAGTTTTGCTCCGCTTAATGGGCTGTATAACCGCACCGTCATCAATGGAAATTTCTTCAATCACCGTATCAACCGACCAGGGCAGATAAACCGTCACAACCTTCATTCCGCTCCAAAGTTCAAAGGTTTTTTCATATTCCCCAAGGGCAAGCTCCGTGGCAACATATTTTTTTGGCATTGTGCAGGACGAAAAATTGTTTATACTGCCAACACTTTCATCATTCACAAAAACATCAACCGAAAAATACTTTCTTGACGAACCCGGCGAGGTCTTCACCCTCATAAACAAGGCTTGACTGTCCGTTTTAAAGCATAGCTTAATTCCCGCAGTGGACAAAGACCTTAAATAACAGTCTTCATCTCTGTTCTTATAAAGGACATTCTGTTCCTCCGTAAACCTTGAAAAACAAAAACCTTCCCGACTTTCTTCAATTATCTCCGCACCTGTTGTAATACCCTTAATTTGTTCATAATTAAGTTTCATTCCATTGTCTCCCTCGCTGTATTTAAAAACTTTTTCTATTTTTAATGCATTTCATTAAGCAGTTGAACACCGCCTTCAATAATCTTTTCAGCAACACCCGACTTGAATACCGACGAGCGTGATTCATAACCACCCTCGTCATAAGCTGATTTCATGGGGAAGTAGCCCTCATCTCCATTGGTCTGTGCACAGGGCATAATCATAGCCCAGCCCTCTGCTTTTTTGAGTTCAACACCGATTTCCGTAAAAGGCTCGCCCGGTATGCCAACCATGGCAACATCACCGATTTTCACGCCCATAAGGTCAAATTTGAAATTTTCGGGGCCCTTTTCCAGCTTGCACATTCTTGCCGCCTCTGCAACAACCGTGGTAAGCTCCATTGCCTCAAAGGGAATTTCGTCATCCTTCCCCTCATCATGAAGCGCCTTGTATTTTTTTGCAAGAACCAGTTCTTCAACCGTAGGCAGATTTGCAGGAATCAGAATCTCTTTATGTAATACGTCAACATCTTCAACATCAATATAATGCACCTTGTCAAAGACCTGAAGAATCGTACCCGCCAAAGCACGACCCACAAATCTCGCCATTCCGGGACTCTTCATTTCGTTGTCAAAGCTGATTTCAGTATCATTCATATCGCCGCCCGTGGGATTGATGTTGGTACTGCCCACATCACCCTGAGCACCTGCAAAAAACATACACTTGCAACCGTCAAGGGATTTTTCAACAGTCTTTCTCATCCAGCCCGGCCAGTCAGCCGACAAAAACTCTCCGCCAATACAATCGGCGTGAAGTCCGTAGTTCACAAAAACAACACTTTCGGCACCTTCACGGTCAAACCTCAGCACGTTCACCCTCTGGTCAAGCTCGCCAATGGGATGGTCAATATTGGGGTCACCAAGGGGCGGACAGGTCATTGTTGTTCCGTCCTTCATTTTGTATCTGCGGATATAGGCAACTCTTTCGGGCGCATAGCCCACAATATACCCCATCCTTGCAGGGCAAATATCATCAAGAGCCATCTTTGCCGCATCAAGAAGCCTTTTCTTCACAAATTCTCTGTATTCAAAAACCGGTTCAAGGTCATAATCAAACATATCCATATCCCGCAGGAAAGGAGTTGTGTGCGAATGTGAAGCCGAAATAAGGATATTTTCACCCGAAACACCCGTTTCCTTTTCAATCAGCTCACGGCATTCAGCCACAAAATCCGCAGGTACTGCCCCTGCATCAACAGCCATAATAATAACCTTTTTGTCATCACAGCAAAGAGCCAGAGCCTCTGCCTCAAGGTCATCAAGATACCCCTTTGCATATCTGGGCACATAATATCCGTAAACAGCTATTCCAAGAGAAGGATTTATATTAACACTTGCATAACCAACCTTCAGTTTGTTCATTTTGCACACTCCATTTCTCCGCCAACCATAACCTTTTCAACATTGAACATATGGTCAACAAACACCAAATCCGCAATTTTACCTTTTTCGATTGAACCAATTTCATTATCCAGACCGATTACCTTCGCAGGGTTAAGGGACGCCATAATAAAGGTCTGAGCAATACCACAATTGGTGTGTGTCATAATATTTCTGCAAACCATATCCATTGTCAGCTTGCTTCCCGCAATTCCGCCTCTGTCATCAAAGCCAAGGTCGGTAACGTGTTCCAGACCTTCAGGGTTGGGGTATGATTCTTCTCCTGACGAATCGGTAATCAGAACAACTCTGCCCACTCCCTTGTTGTGAATAAGAAGCTGCTGCATTTCTGCATTCACATGAATACCGCAGGAATCGGAAATCAATTCACAGAACACATCAGGCTCCTTGAAGCAGTATTCATCCGGGCCATAAGCTCTTGTACCTCTCGGAACCTCAAGTCTGCCCGTCGCACACATTGAATGGGTCTGAAGTGACGGACGGTATTTACCCAGAGCACGGATTTGTGTGGGTGTTGCTTCGCTGTGTCCCACAGCCAGAACAACGTCAGGCTTCACTTTTTTTGCATATTCAACAAAAGGCAAAATATCCTCTCTTTCGGGAGCAATTGTCCACACAAGCGCATCTTCGCCTGCCTCATCAACAAGAACCCTGAACTGTTGCGGGTCAATTCCTCCGCGCCACGGGTTCATATGGGAAAAAGCTCCGTAATTCACGTTTATATAAGGGCCCTCAAGATAAAGTCCCTTTATTGTCTTTCCCTTTTTCATTGCTTCCCTTCCCGCACGAATTGCCTCAACAAATTCATCAAAATTAAGTTCATAAGGCGGTGTTGAAAGCATGGATGTTGTGCCGTGCTTCAAAAAGAAATCTGCAACCTCAACAATATCTTGGGCATTGGAATATGTGGTCTTTCCCACCGCTCCGTGAACATGAATATCCACAAAGCCCGGTCCCACATATGCACCCTTTGCATCTATAATCTCAGCACCGTCCGGCACCTGTAATTCCCTGCGGCTTTTCACATCGGCAATTCGTTCATTCTCAATCAGAATTGCCCCGTCCCAGAGAATTCCGCTTTCAAGAACTACATTTGCATTCAATATCACCTTTATCTTTTTGTTTGCCACTGTTTTTCCCCCCTGCAAAATACATATCTGAATAATATCACAAAACCGGCTTTATTGCTATATCCTATTTCAATCTATTTTGTCCTGTTTTTGGCTTTTTTGCGTTTTATTTGCTATACTACCATAAACGCCACAATTCCGCAACCAAAAAAAACATCATCAATCTTATTGCAACCTCAAAAAGATTAAAACAAACCCAAAAATTTACTTTCTTTTACTCAAAATTCTGCTGAAAAGCCGCTCCGAATTATATCTGAGAATGTTTGCCTTGTCCTCCTCCGAAATCAAAGCAAATTCAATTCTTCCACGCTGAAAAGCAGCAGAATATGTATCCGTGCCGAACAATATTTTTTCCGACCCGATTCGATTCACCGCATATTCAATTATTTTGTTTCTTGAGCTTGCAATTCCCGAAGTATCGGTATAAACATTGCCGTGCTTGGCAAATTCAACCGCATCAACAAACTCCTTGCCTCCGATATGTGCTATAATCAGATTCATTTCGGGATATTTATTGGCATAAGTCAGAATTTTTGACTCAGTTAAAAATTCCGTCATCGGATGAGTCAACAAATTCGCCCCGAACTCCGCAGCAAAAGAAAAAATTTTGTCACCAAATTCCAAAAGGTCATACTGGTGACAAGCAGGATGAATCTTTATTCCCACACATTTTTCGGATTCCAGCATCATTCTTGCCTGTTCAAAGGTTCTTTCATTTCTGGGGTCAATAACCACCCATTGATAAAGTTCATCGGTGGATTTGGCAAGGTTCATCAAATATTCATTTTCCTGCTCAACCTCCTCATCACTGTGAAGCGATGCAAAGGTGGAACAAAACATCAATTCAATTCCTGTTCCCCTGTTTATTTCCATAAGCCCGTCAAGGTCAGCAGTATACACCTCGCTCACCTGCGTATCGTGAACACTTCCATGGTTTATATGCATATGCATATCAATTGCTTTCAGCATTATAATTCCCCCTTACTGTATTACCTGAATTTTACCACAGCAAAACCTAAATGTAAATATTAATTTTTGAACTTTTCAGGGGTTGAAATCGTACTATTTTCATAAAAACCGCTTTATAAAACCTATCGGCTATGCTATAATTTCAAAAAGCGCCTTTGGCTCTCGCCTGCGGCGGGCAGAAAAGGATACAGCTTTTTTCGTCCATGTGCGTTTCCGCCATCGGCGGAAAATTTCGCACGGACAATTTAATTTTTGTTTTTGTATAATAGGAAATTCGCAATTTGGTTTCCTATTATTCAAAAAAGGCTATGCAACCGAGCCGGAACGCTCGTATGCATAGCCTGAACTTTTAATATTTTTCGGTCATTGCCGAATGTCATCCTGAGCTTGCCGAAGGATCTGACCATAATCACCACGGGGTCATCCTGAGCTGGCCGAAGGATCTGCCCATAACCACCACAGGGTCATCCTGAGCTTGCCGAAGGATCTGCCCTTATCTTTTATAAATTCAAAAACTGCATCGCAATAACAAAATAAATCAAAAGTGAAATTGCATCAACAATGGTTGTAACAAAAGGACTTGCCGTAACAGCAGGGTCAAAGCCAAAACGCTTCACAATAATGGGCAAACAGCATCCAACCAGCTTCGCACAAACAACCGTTGCAAGGAGGGTCAGCGAGACAATCACCGAAATCATCATGGGGTCCTGCCCCGACGAAACGATTGCGCCTCTGTCAATAAGAAGCATTTTTCCAAAGTTCACAACAGCAAGAGAAACACCACAAAGCAATGAAACCGAAAGCTCTTTTCTCAGAATCCTCAAAACATCTCCCATCTCAACATCGCCAAGTGACAAGCTTCGGATAATGGTAACCGATGCCTGACCGCCCGAATTTCCGCCCGTTCCCATCAGCATGGGAATAAACGCCGTGAGGGCAACGCAAGTTGCCAGAGTGTCCTCAAAGGAACTGATTATTTTCCCCGTAAAGGTTGCAGACAGCATCAGAAGCATCAGCCACGGAATTCTGTTCCTGAAAATTTCAAAGGCCGTTGTCTTCAGATAGGGCTTTTCAGAAGGCAAAATAGCCGCCATTTTTTCAATATCCTCAGTGTTTTCTTCCTGAATGACGTCAATAACATCGTCGAAGGTGATGATTCCCACAAGTCTGGTTTCTTTGTCCACAACCGGCATTGCAAGAAAGTCATATTTGTTGCACATATTGGCAACCTCTTCCTTGTCAAGAGCCGTGTCAACAAAGATAACATTGGTTTCCATCATATCCCCTATTTTTGTTTCATAATCGTTCAAAAGAAGATCTTTAACCGTTGTGATTCCAATGAGACGTCTGTTCTGGTCGGTTACATAACAGGTGTAAACCGTTTCTTTATCAACACCGGTTTTGCGGATTCTGTCAAAGGCCTCGGCAACGGTCATATGTGCCTTCAAATCCACATACTCAATTGTCATAATGCTTCCGGCACTGTCCTTAGGATAGTTCAGAATCTTATTAATTTCCGTCCGTGTTTGAGGGTCGGTATGTTTGAGAATTCTTTTAACCACATTTGCAGGCATTTCTTCAATGACGTCAACCGTATCGTCCACAAACATCTCGTCAAGGACATCATGAAGCTCCTTATCCGTGAAACTCTGAATCAGATGCTCCTGCGTGTCGGCATCCATTTCAACAAAGGTTTCAGCCGCCAACTCCTTTGGCAAAAACCTGAACAAACGGAGTATATGCTCTTGCGGAACCTCCTCGAAAACAGCCGCAAGGTCGGGAGCGTTCATTTCTGACAGGGTACTTCGCAGCCTGACAAATTCCTTGTTTTCTATTAATGTCAAAATTTCTTCATTCATCTGCTTTTCCTCCTGTTTCAAAATTTGTAAAATCGTTCTTGAACAAGTGCCGTAAAAATCATCCCTTCTGTTTCAAGGCTCCCCTCGGGGGGAGCTGTCAGCTTTCGCTGACTGAGAGGGGTCATCCTGAGCTTATGGAAGAATCTTTCCAAAACACGTCATCAAAAACCAAAAAAGAAAATCCTGTATCATTGCGTGAACAATGACACAGGAAATTTGAGTAAGTCAAAATATACGATGTCACCGTTCGAGCTTTAGCTTCGCAGGGCAATGAAACTGCATTAGACGATACCTTGATTCGATATAGCCTGTTCAACCAACTCATGGTGTCTCCACCATTTCGCGGCAGCAATCCGTATCCCTGTGGTAGCCTTACCTACCGGAATATCTTTTTATATTTTAACGCAAAATACGCCTTTTGTCAATACCTTACTTATTTTTGAATTTCGACACTTTTTTCATTAATATAATCGTTGTTACAACAATTCTTCTTTATCAACTCTTCCATTCACCCACACATTCCAAAAACACTTGTTTTAATGGTAAATACCACTTTTTAGTTTGTATAATACCACATATTTATACATAAGTCAATCAATTCTGTTGTTTTATCAACAAGTTTAATTGTCGATAATAGTTGTTGTTCGGAATATAATATACAAAAGAAGTGAGAGCATATGCAACGAACTGAAACCGCTGCCTGCTCCAGCACTTTGGACACTTTGATTGATATTTCAGAGGCTTTGAATATTCCTTTAAAAAAATTATTTGAATTCAGAGATTAACGTATTACATTAAATATTTAGATTCTATAACATACAAAAAGAGATCCTTCGTTACACTCAGGATGACTCAAAAAGGCTTTGAGCCAATGTCATTCTGAGCCATCGGCGAAGAATCTCTTTTTTGATTATACAGCAGTTCTTTTTCCGCTACTGCCTATTTAATCTTCAAATCCTTTAAATAAATAGTATTTCCACCTGCTATAACAAACGAAAACTCCGTACAGCTTGTTCCAAAAGCGGAAATGTCTATGGTATATGTTTTCCATTCATCATACACCACCTTAACATCCTCAATCGCAGCAGACGAATTAAAGTCTACATAACCATTTACCGAACCATCCGCTTGCGGATCAAGTTCGTTGGGTTTTATACGCAGCGAAAACTCACCTTTTCCGCTTAACTTGTTATTAGATGTTGATGGAACATATACACTAAATGAAAATGTTGATTTATTTTTCAGAAGTTCGGTATTTACATAGAGCTTATCTTGCCCTAATGCCTCAACCTCATATGCACTTTCTCCATCTACTTGTTCTGTAGTGATAACAAATTTGCTGCCGTAAGTCAACTGCTGTTCATCAAACGAAAGACCGTTAACCTTCAGAGCTGTTGCAATATCTTTCAGATATATGGTATTTCCTGCTGCAATAACAAAGGAAAATTCAGTACAGCTTGTTCCAAAGCCCGAAATGTCAATTTTATAGGTTTTCCACTCATCAAATACTATCTTGACGTCACTCACATTAGCAGAAGACTTAAAATCTATGTATCCGTTTGCCGAACCATCGGTTTGAGGGTCAAGTTCGTTAGGCTTTATACGCAGTGAAAATTCACCCTTCCCGTTTAATAAGTTATTTGACGTTGACGGCACATAAGCATCAAAAGTGAAAACATCCTTATTTGCCACAACAGCAGTATCCACATAAATCTTTGCCTGTTTTGCCGCCGCAAACTGATAAGCCGATGCATTACCTATGGTTACAGCTCTGCCGCTAATCCCTTCCGCTGACATGGTAAGCTCTTTACCAAGTTGCATACCGGGAACAACAACGATTTCAGGATTAACATCGTTACAATAATAAATATAACTATCGCTGAAACTACCATCATCTTCCGACATTTTCATCACCGTACCGCCAATAATAGGAGTTCCGATTGACGAATACGCCCCCGCAATTGTACCATCCTCTTTAATATAATTTGCACGGTCATAAGTTGACGATTTTTGACCATATTGAAAACGGGTTCCGTCATACACAACACTTGCACTGTTCAAATGCTCATGTCCCACAAAATGGGAATCCGCACCAAGAGCTTTCATTCCGTTATATATCTCAAAGTTCGTATCCCATCCGCTTTTTAGATTACTGCCAATATAACCAAAATCAGAACTTGCCTTATTTACGGATGTATCAATGTTTATGGGATTATTAGCCGTATCGGCATTAATTGTTCCATATTGCGCCAATGCATTTCTGAAAATTTCCTGCTGAATATGATATACAAAAGAATATTTCATATTGGGGACCAAACGGTTAATTTTTGTTGCAACATCCGTATACCACGTAATCTGGTCGTCCCCAAAACCTACCGAGGCTTTGGAGTGACCATTTGCAGCCGTTGCCTCGCTCATACCACCGCAGCCATTTGAATCCAACATAAAGAACACACGTTTCAGTTCACCACCCTGAGTTATGCCAACAGAATAATTTCCGTTTCCCGTCAGAGTTCTCTGCTTAAAAAGACAATTGGATGCACTTTCAAGCTGTTGGCACTGCCAGTCAGCACCTTTTTCGCTTTCGTTATCGTGATTTCCAAACACAGGTGCCCATGGGATTCCAAAGCTGTCCATAACAGAAACAAGCTTGGTAAACGAAGTCCCCTTATCATCAAACGAACCATACACCAAATCACCCGTCAGCAAAATAAGATCAGGCTTAGTTGCTTCAATCGTTTTACGCAAACAATTAAAACACCGTTCATCCATATTTTCTGTTGCATAATATGCATCGAGTGTTGCTCCCAGTCTGTCCTCATAACGTTCCTGAGCCGCATCTATAATCTGAGTATCGGTAAGCTGTAAAACCACCGGTTCTCTGCCCGTTTCCACATCAACAGTAAAATCAAGAAATTTTGTAGGGTTTATTACTGTATTTTCATCAATTCCTATTACCTTTGTTACGGGACTTGAATTTTTCCAAACAAACGCCTTTGCACTTTTTGCATCATTATAATTTGGAACAGCAACTCGTGCTGTGTTGTTTATGCTTGCATTACTTACAACCCTCAAAAGCTGACCTGATTCATTATATAACGCCAAAAAAGCCGTAAAAGAGTCTGTTTCATCACCTGAAGGATTATATACAGCATTTACAATAATTTCAGAAGACCGTAAATCTGTCTCAAAATCTGCCGTATAACTTCCTCCATTGTCGGCAAATGCCACAACCGTCGCAAATACACACATCATTATTGATAATAAAACCAATTGTAAAATGCCCTTAATTCTCATTTTCTTACTCCTTTTGCTTTTTTATCCTAACAATATTATACATTAAGAGAAAAATAAAGCAACAACAGAAATTATACTTTTACTATAAATTGTGTACATCACTCACAACTTTTTCTTTAATCTCCACAAAAATTAACTACCGTCAGGCTAAACAAAAGAGAGACTTCATCACAAACAGATAAGGTCTCTCAAATTTTTCCGTATTTTCACATTGCCGAATACAGTATTTTTGCCGCTTCGGCTTTGGTCAGAGGATTCAAAGGCTTGAGGCTTCCGTCCTCATAACCCTTCATTGCACCGATATTCAGCATAACTGAAAATCCATCTTCTGCCCATGGTGCTATATCCTTTTTATCCGTAGCCTTTATGGGAGTTCTGAAAAATCCCTCAGGCAAGGTTCTTGCCACAATGGTTGCCGCTTCGGCACGGCTTATTGACGAGGTGGGGTCTGCCACGGTCTCCGTGTCCGAAACATACCGCCCCGTCAGAATCCCAAGGTTGTACAGCGCCTTAAAACTATTCAACGCCCACGCAGGAATCTTGTCTGCATCCGAATAAGGCAACCGAACATTTTCATATTCAGCAGAATCAACTCCCAGGTAGTTAACCATCATAACCGCAAATTCTGAACGTGTCATCTGTTTTTGAGGATTGAACTTCAAGGTTCCGTCCGTGGGGTCACCGCTGATAATCTTTTTTGAATACATATAACCGAGAATATTTTCTGCCCAATGCCCCTTTGTATCGGCAAATGGAGCATCAAAGCTCTCGTCTCCCACCGCCATTGTTTTAAAAGCAGTATACCCCGATGTATTTGTTGCACAAACCGTTATTTTTTGCACATCAGAATCAAGTTTTACTTTAAACTCACCGTTTTCCATATCATATTCAACCGCCTGAGTTTTTCCGTCAGCACGAACTGTAACGTCCTTCTCCTCAGTAGGAATTGCATACTTGTTTGAGATTTTCCCCAAAAGCGTTCCGTTTTCAAACTCCATTTCAATAACGGGATATGAATCGGGGTCGGAAGCCGTTCCCGTTGCTGAATTAAGCTCAACAGGAATTGTCACGGTTCTTTCACCTGCCGAAACACGAATATACCCCTTTGCCCCGTAATTTTCCGAGGCAACAAAAGTATGCTCCCCATCAAAACTGCCTATATTGGAATCAACCTCCCACCGAAAGCTGTCATCCGTTTCGGTCAGTTTGTTATAACCGCCGTAAGCATCGGCTGTCAAAGCCACCTTCTCACCGGGGTCAAGAACAAGAGCTTCAACCAACTCGCCGTTCTTCTTGTTCATAACGTGAATTGACGTTGGGGTTTCAAGGCACACCACCTCCAACGCCCCCTTTGCCTCACCGTAATTTGCATAAACCGTCACAACGCCGTCATCCTTGGCCGTGAACACTCCGTCACTTGTGACCGTGCTATTTTTCCCTTCTTCAACCGAGAAATTAACCCCCGCCGGCAGCTTCACCGGATAAAACCCGTGGTCCGTGGCTTTCACCGACAATTGAAGCTCCGAACCCGTAAGAACACCTGTTATATTGGGATATAAATGCAAATATGCAGGCTCACCCGTGGGATAAGCCTTGTTTATGAAATAGAAATACGTGGAAACATTTCGCTCGCTTCCACCCGACGGTTTGTTTTGAAGAACCGAAAAATTATCCCCCGGCATCTGCGCTGTTATTGCCGTTGAACCGCCGCCGTCAAGATTCAGAGCCTCAACACAACCCAGCTCCTGCATTCTCAAAGCAAGGGTTTTGAGCTGAACACCGTAGCTGTGTCCCTGTTGCCGTCCGTCAATGGTATAAAGAATCAACGCACCGTCTTCTGTTATTCCAATAGCTGTCCGAGGTGCCGCTCCCGCCTCCAGATTTGGATTTATCTTTCCGTTGGTAAGGAGCTTCCCTCCGATTGAACCCATTCCAACCCTGACATCATTCCAGCGTGCATCACCGTCAACACTAAAGTCAATGGATATTTTTTCGCCCGTTTTCAACGCCGAAATCTGACCAACAAGCTCCGCAGGAGCGTTTTCATCAACAGTTATAATCATTTTCCCTTTTGGGATTTTCACCGCCGAAGAATTCAGCTCAACCGATTCCACAACGGCAGTCATGGTCGTTCCAAGCCGTATTTCGCCCTGAATTGAACCAAGAACCACATCATATCCCTTTGTTGTATTCTGTGTTGTATCCGAAAACTCATCGGTCATAAGATATATTGTGTACGGTTGACGGTATTTGTTTATGTTGTGAATATTAATTTTTGAACCATCCTCACGGGTAAGAATAGAATTAAACGTTATATATGACATAAACGCCGTTCCGTCTTCCATAATACCGATTGCATCCTGACCCTCCGAGTCCTTGGTAACAATTTTACCGTCAATGATTGCATTACTCATAGGAACTCCCGTCTGAAATGAAAAGAAATCCGCATTGGCACCGCCCAGAACATCAAGATTCAAGGCTTCAAGCCTGTTTGTTTCAGTCGAAAGTGTTTCAGCACCAAAAAGAGCATTTCCAAAGGTTATACTCGGCATAACAGAGCTGTTTGGTTCATAAGTAATGTAATTCTCACTTTGCTGACCAACATTTTCCTGGTCGCTGAAAAACAAATTATGTGTAAAGAAAACGCCTTCGCCAATTTGCTTTGTATAACCGTTTATCCGTGAACTTCCCAGCACAGAAGCAAAAACCGAGGTGGCCGAAAAAGTCATCATCGCACAAAGAACCAACGAAACAACAGATTTTGTAATTTTTTTATTCAACATCATATACACTTCCCAAATCTTTTGATTTATATTGCTTTAAGTATATCAAATCAAAAAAACAATGTAAATGATTTTTTCCTAACAAAACTGTTACATTGCCGAAAATTAAAAAAAAGATAAATTTTTAAAAATTTTTTTCAAAAAACTCTTGCTTTTTTCAAAAAGATGTGGTAGAATATATAAACGTTGGCGATAAACTGTTATTTGTCCAATATGCGCCGGTAGCTCAGCTGGATAGAGTGACTGGCTACGAACCAGTAGGTCGGGGGTTCGAGTCCCTCCCGGCGCACCAAACAAAAACCGCAAAGCACAAGGCTTTGCGGTTTTTTGCTGTCTAATACATTATTTTCCAAATGCGATTTTGCTACGTATTTGTTACTTATGCTTGCCTTTTCTTTGTCAACCAAAGCAACAGCGTACAATAAACAAAATTCAGATTAATCGTAAATATTACGTCTTGTGTCCTACCTTTTCCACGTTTTACGGGACAAAAGCACCAACACAGGGAATATTTCAAGACGTCCTATTATCATCACAAGAGACAATATAAAGGTCGAAACCGTTGAATATCCCGAAAAATTACACATTGGCCCCACAGCACCAAGTCCCGGACCGATATTGCTGAGAGTTGCCACAACAGCGGTAAAGTTTGTTGTAAAATCCATATTGTCGCAGCTGATAAGCAACATCGCAACCGCAAAAATAAACATATAAGCAACAAAAAAAACATTTACGCCACGCAAAACCTCATGCTCCAACGGTTTTCCGTTGAGCTTCACTTTTACCGTGCTTTTGGGATGAACAAGAACCTTGATTTCCTTGACAATACTTTTGAAAAGAATCATAATTCTTGAAACCTTCATGCCACCGCCCGTGCTTCCTGCACAAGCACCACAAAACATCAGCAAAACAAGAATTGTTTTTGAAAGCTGAGGCCACAAATCAAAATCCACAGTTGAATATCCTGTTGTGGTTATGATTGATGACACCTGAAATGCACTGTGTTTCAAGGTTTCGCCCGCTGTCCCGAAAGCATCTCTGATATTGAAGAAAATCACAGCAATGGATGCCGCAATAATGCCAAGATATATCCAGACCTCCTCCATTTTGAAAGCAGACCGAACCTTGCGCATAATCAGAAGATAATAAAAGCTGAAATCAATTCCAAACAGTACCATAAACACAGTAATTACAATCTGTATATATGACGAATATTCGCTCGCACCGGAATTGAGTATGCCAAAGCCACCAGTTCCCGCCGTACCAAAGGTCAGCGTTGCGGCATCAAACCAGTCAAGACCCCCAAGCATCAGCAATACAATCTGAATAAGAGTCATTACAATATAAATACTGTAAAGTATTTTTGCAGTTGATTTCACCCTGGGAACAAGCTTTCCAACAGAATGACCGGGGCTTTCCGCCCTGATCAGATGGAGATTTCCTCCTCCCGACATAGGCAGGATGGCAACAAGAAATACCAAAACCCCCATACCGCCAATCCAATGTGTAAAGCTGCGCCAGAAAAGCATTGATTTCGGAAGCGCCTCCACGTCCGAAAGAATTGATGCCCCCGTTGTGGTAAAGCCCGATGCGGTTTCAAAAAAAGCATCAATAAAATTTGGAATACTTTTTGAAAAAACAAAAGGTAATGCACCAAAAAAGCTGAGCGCAATCCAACTGAGTGCAACCGCTGCAAACCCCTCTTTTGCAAACATTGTTTTATCCTTGGGTCGTGCAAGAATCAACGGCACACTGACCGCAAGGCAAATCAATGCACAAAGCAGAAAAATCCATTTGCATGATTCATCAAAAATAACAGCACAACCAAAGGGCAACAGCATTGCAGCCGCCTCAATTCCCAACACACATCCCAAAACATAAGAAACTATTCTGTACTTCATAATCTTCCTCTATCTCAAAATATCACTGACATCATTAAATCCCTTGTTTGTGGTAACAACAATAACAGTATCTCCCACAAGCATCATATCTTTACCTCTTGGTGTTATAATCTTGCCTTCACGGATTATGCAGGCTATGAGTATATCCGGCTTCAAAGGCATTGTTTCAAGAGTTTTGTTTGCAACGGGCGAGCCTTCAACAATACGAAACTCCAATGCCTCTGCTTTTCCGTCAAGAATATAGTGCATCGTTTCAATATTGCTGCCGATTGAATTATTCATTGCACGGACAAATCGCAGAATATATTCTGCCGTAATATCCTTTGGATAAATAATTGTATCAAGCCCCAGATTCCGTATAACCTCATCATAACCTATACGGTTTATTTTTGTTATAACCTTTCCCTTGGTCTTTGTATTTGCATAAAGCGAAAGCATAACATTTTCTTCATCAATATTGGTAAGAGACACAAAGGATTCGGCATTTTCAATACCTTCTTCAATCAACAAGCGATTATCCGTACCGTCTCCGTTGATTATATCAGCCTTGGGAATGATTCCGCAAAGGAACTCAGCACGTTCACGGTTTTGTTCAACAATTTTAACCTCAATGCCTGATTTAATAAGATTATACGCAAGGTAAACAGCCGTTGTTCCGCCTCCCACAATCATACAGTCCTTGACCTTATTGGTTTTTATGCCGATTTTTTTTATAAAACTTGCCGCATCCTTGATTGCCGCAACAATGCTGACAAAGTCCCCTTCCTTCAGCATAAAATCACCGCTTGGGATAAAGGCATCATTTCCGCGTTCAACGCCACATATAAGAATATTTGCCCCAAGCTTGCTGCCGATGTCAACCAGTTTGAGATTACAAATAGGAGAACCTTTCGGGAGTCTGAACTTGAGAATTTCAACTCTGCCCTTGGCAAAGGTATCAATCTCAATGGCTGACGGAAATCTCAAAACCCTTGCCATTTCCATCGCCGCAGTCTGTTCGGGATTGATAATCATTGCAAGCCCCAACTCCTCCTTGATAAGGTGAATCTCCTTGCTGTATTCAGGGTTGCGGACACGTGCAATGGTACTGCAATTGTTATTTATTTTTCTTGCAATCAAACAGGTGAGCAAATTAAGCTCATCCGAACCCGTAACTGCAATGAGAATATCCGCCTCACCAATGCCTGCCTCATTCAAAGTTTCAATGCCTGCACCGCTCCCCGTAACCCCCATAACATCATATGAGTTAACCGTGTCCTGCAAAATATTTTGTCTCACATCAACAACAGTAATATTGTGTCCGCCCTCACGGCTGAGTCGTTCAACCAGCTTTTCACCAACCTTACCCAGTCCGACAACAATTATATTCATAATAACTACACTCCGTAAAATCAAATTAAATATCAAAAATCATTATACCAAATCTACCATTTAAAGTCAATCATTACCGCCATACATCCAGGCCAAATCCAAGACTTTCCTTAACCAAAACCCTGATATATTTTTCTTTTTCGTCAATATTGTTTGCTTTATACTGTTTCTTGTTTGGGTCTATCAAATACACAAATTAACACAGCTTTCATAACCGTAATTTACAAACAGCTTTCAAAAATTTCTTTGATTTTGTCAAAATCAAGTTCCACAAAACTTC
The DNA here is from genome assembly GCA_045647905.1 of Clostridia bacterium. Taxonomy (GTDB): domain Bacteria; phylum Bacillota; class Clostridia; order Monoglobales; family Monoglobaceae; genus SIG440. The sequence goes on along the minus strand of JAZRMZ010000175.1, from coordinate 13,968 downwards.
TCACAGCTCGCTTACTCCCATATGTGCATAAATCCGCCAGCCTGTGAGCAGAAACCTCGCCAAGACCAAAATCTCTTATCCTTAAAGGCATTCCGATAAACGCAAAAAACTTCTCCATTTCTTCAATGCCTGCAAGTGCCGCCCTTTCATGGTCTTTTTCCGCAACGCCCCACACATTTCTTGCAAATTGTGCAAATCGTGGGATATTGAGTCGGTATACAAATCTTGCCCACGCAGGATAAAGAACAGCCAGACCCGCTCCGTGTGCAACTTCGTCATATTCACCACTAAGGGCGTGTTCAAGCTGATGCACAGCAAGAAAATTTTCACGTCCGCAGCTTGTGAGATTGTTATGCGAAAGGCTTGATGCCCACATAATATTCGCCCGAGCTTCATAATCATTGGGATTGTCCATCAAAACCCTGCCCGATTCAATAACAGTTCTCAACAAGCTCTCTGCAATACCGTCCGTAATGGCTGTGGGTTCAACAGGAGTAAAATATCTTTCCATAGTATGTGCCATAATGTCAACAATACCGCAGGCTGTCTGATATTTGCTCACCGAATATGTCAGTTCAGGATTAAGAATCGAAAACAAACACCTGAAGGAATCGCACCCATAGCCACGCTTCATATTTTCGTCCATGTTTGTCATAACGGCATTTGCACTCATTTCGCTGCCTGCCGCCGAAATTGTGAGGATTGTTCCAACGGGAAGTGCTTCCTTCACCTCACACTTCCTTGTGGGAAAATCCCAAACATCACAATCGGAAACTGCTCCGGCAGCAGTAAACTTCGAAGAATCAATAACCGAACCGCCTCCAACCGCAAGAATCATTTCAACCGATTTCTCTTTGGCAACCTTCACCGCTTCACGAATGAAATCAAGTTTGGGGTTGGGCTCAACGCCACCCATTTCAACCACTTCAATTCCGTTATCTTTCAAGGACTTCATAACCTCATCATAAAGCCCGGTTTTTTTGATGCTTGACTTGCCGTACTGCATCATAATCCTGCCAAAGCCATATCCTTTTATTATTTCACCCACATTCTTGTGAGTGTCTTTTCCAAAGTATACCTTTGTTGGTGCATAGTATATAAAATTCTGCATTTTCAACATCCTTCATCTTTTTTTATTACATAATCTACACAATTTCCGTCAGATATATTCAACTGTCACTTTACCAATACTACCATAACCTGTTCCGCCTTTAGGTCCATTTTGGGGGTAATCGGGGTTAATTTCCAGTTTTGCTTCACTCAAACTCGATATGATATAAATCTCGTCGCGACAGCGACATATCGAGTTGCTTGCAACATATCGAGCCGTCAGGCATATCGAGTACAAAGCACATATCGAGAATTCGTTAGAATTCATATCGATGCGTTGCTATGCAACGCATTGCGACACATAAGGTTTAGATGCAACTTATTTTAGTAGCAAGTTCGTGTCAAGTTAGTACAAAAAACTATTTTTGTTCAGCCTCAAAATAAAAAAAGTCTTTATCAGTTATTTCTTTCCATTGTTCATTAATTATCTTTGCTTGAATAATTATTTCACCTGGTGTGTTCTTTTCAAAAGTTCGCACTTTTCCATCAACCATATATTTATTCCATTCATATGGATAGTCTACCATATTATCCTCCTATAGTTTAATACTTTTCTCTCACTCTACATTATTCGACAGCTTTATATAGTCCATATCATGTTAAGACCAAAAGTTACTTTTCCGTCGGTAAAATCAAATAAGATTCCTCCAAAAAAACCTTATTGTATGCCGTTTGGCAATCCTCTATACAACTGTATTGGCCCTTTTTGTTGCTATGGCACACATAAGTATTTTTATCTGTCGGGGCAATATCAACTCTTAAAAACTGTCCTTTTTTTATTGCAAAAGCATATTCATCAAAGGTGAACTCCAGCACAATCTTTTCATTTTCTATGTAGTTTTCCCTTTGATAGCATATAGAGGTTATATCATGTCTTAATGCATAATCGCCCTCATCAGTATGTAAGCCTATCATCATGTAAAACGAAGTATCTCGACAATTTGACGAAACAATAAGCCTTGCCTTCATTTTCCCTTTTACAAACACATCCTTTTCCTGTGCTTGCGTATATATACTTATAACATCATTTCTTTCACTCTGTTCTTTCATCCATACTCCTTCAGGATTAAATGAAGGTGGATTTTGCGGATTGTATACCAAGGTCTTTACGCCTTTGCCGAGCGAAACAACCTTCTCCTCTATTTCCTCTGCATAAAAATCCGACTGCCATTTATCTTCAAATGTACGATAATAGGTAATCACACCCGGATTTACAAAAGGTTTCTCTTTTTTTCTTATACTGTTAAACCATTTTAGTCGGTAATCGTTTCCAAATTGTTCTTTCACAGAACCATTCGGAAATTTAATTCCATAATATTTATCGTATGAGTCCCCGTGGTTATATGGTGAAACTATCATTGCGCATTTTTCTCTTGTTTCATTTTTCATTTCGTTCCACATTTTAAACATACCGCCCACATAAAAATCGTTATATCCGGTGGTAAGTAAAATAGGCATTTTTGCCTCAGACACGGCACCTCTGGCTTCACTACCACCAAACCGTGTTCCCCAAAAAGGAGAATCAAAACGTTCTGCCGTAAGCATTTTTTCAAAATCCTCTGCGCGTTCGCCCCAAACCCGTTCAGACAAATTTTTAATCGGTAATTCTGAAAAAGATTCTATAGTATGCTTTTTTTCAAGATTACATTTATCCTTGTAAAGGGAAAAATGCCAATTGGCGTGCCCTCTGCGCATTTGTCCGTTTCGGTACCATAACCGATAGCGTTCACTGTCTTGAACATCAAAAGCAGCACCTTTTATGTCTTCTTCAAACGGTGATGTGCTGTAATGAAGGGATGCAGTATAGCTTCCGCCTATCAAATATATTTCTCCGTTATAAAAACTTTTTTCTCGTATCTTCGCTCTTAGGTAAAGGCCGTCTTCCCGTTCATGTATATACGGAATAAATTCTCCCGAACTTTTTCCCTGTCCTCTGCAATGCTGAAAAACTAAAATATAATTATTTTCTGCCCAAAAACGATTTTCTTTTGTAAATTGTTCAAGCAATTCTTCTTCAGATTTTTCTTTTGCACTGCTTACATAAGGAGACCGAGCAATCACAACCGGATACTTGCCTTCTTTTGTCGGCTTTAGAATAAGAGTAAAAAATTCTTCATTATCAAACTTATAATATTCATAATAAGAATACACATCTCCCACAACAAACCCTCCTGTTTCCCTTTACAAGACACAATCCATGTTATAAAGACTGTATAATCTGGATACCAGTCGATTTTGCGATTGCGAGATAAAAGGTTTAGATGCAACTTAGGCTCCCTTGTGTAAAGGGAGCTGTCAGCGAAGCTGACTGAGGGATTGTTTTACCTCATTATCAATATACATACAAACTCCCTCAAAGTTCTTCAAAACATCAAGATTTGATATTCTTATTACTGCTATTCCATATTGTTCTAAATACGCTGTTCTCTTTTTATCACTTATAAGACCTTCATCTTCATAATGCTGAGAGCCATCTAATTCAATAACAAGATTTGCCTTTGCACAATAGAAGTCTACTATATATTTGCCTAACACCTTTTGCCTTGTAAACTTTATAGGATAACTTCTTAAAAAATCATACCAAAGATGTCTTTCCTCTTTTGTCATATTTTTTCTAAGTTCCTTTGCAAATGGAACTATTTTACTGTTATGTTTTCTTTCCATTTACAACCCCTCCGAGTTTACTTCGCAAACCCACCTCCCCTTACACAGGGGAGGCTTTTTATTTTCGCCAAAATTCGACATTCTTTATATTGCGAGATATAAGGTTCAGATGCAACCAATCACAATGAATTGCCTTTATAATGCACGAAGTGCAATTCATTGTGATTGAGTATCAACCGCATAAAATCCATATACAATCTGTATACTATAATTTTAAGCTAAACCAAATTAGCTTATAGCTATATAGATTCTTCTTCATTGGAATAATTTTATCACAACACGGTTCTTCTGTCAACAAAAAGCACCGTAATAAAAAAGTCAGACTACGGACAAACCCCGTTTGTCATCCTGATTGTAGCGAAGGATCTCTTTTGAATCTTTCACCCCAACATTCGCTAAAGACCCTGAAACAAAAAGACGACTGAACATCTTTCTGCTCAATCGTCCTTTATTTTGTCAACTTAGTTTTCCTTTAATTCTTCCGGAATATCCTCAGGAATTGGCTCTGCCTTTCCTTTTTTAAGAATTTTCACATCAGGCGCATTCAAAATCTTGAATGTGGGTTCTTCCGGTGTTCCAAATTTAACCTTTATAAGTGATTTAAGAACAAAAACCTCGGTAACAACGCCTTTTTGACCTTCATATTCAACCAAAGTTCCTTTGTTGGGCACTTTCTTCAAAAGGTCTTCATAAGCATTCTGTTCATATTGCAAACAGCACATCAGTCTGCCGCAAATTCCCGAAATCTTTGTGGGATTAAGGGACAACCCCTGATCCTTTGCCATACGGATTGAAACCGAATGAAAATCATTCAAAAAGGTTGAACAACAAAGGGGTCTTCCGCAGATTCCGATTGCACCCAGAGTCTTTGCTTCGTCACGCACACCCATCTGTCTGAGTTCGATTCGGGTACGGAACACTCCTGCAAGACTCTTTACAAGCTCACGGAAATCCACTCTGCCTTCAGCCGTGAAATAAAACAGAATCTTGCTTCCGTCAAAGGTATACTCGGTGTTTATAAGCTTCATATCCAGCTTATGTTCCTGAATCTTTTTCACAGCAATTTCAAAGGCTTCCTTTTCCTTTTCCTTGTTCTTTTCAAGACGGTCATAATCCTCACGTGTTGCAGGACGGATTATGGGCTTCAAAGGTGCAACAATTTCAGCCTCGGTAACCTGCTTGTTTGCAACCGAAACATAACCGAATTCAACCCCTCTTGCCGTTTCAAGGACAACTCCCTGACCAACTTTCAATTCATATCCCTTCGGGTCAAAGTAATACACTTTGCCGACTTTGTTAAACTTAACTCCTATAACTTCTGTCATTTATGACCTCCCAAAATTCCAAGCTCATGCATTGAGCAATTTGAGCATAACTTATGTTTTTCAAAAAATAATCATCGTATTTCAACAAAATTTCCAGCAGCTTCACCGGAACGTCCGAATAAATCCCTGAACCAATCTTTTGTATTTCCGCCGCCTTGTCACGGTTTCCGATTCTATCGCATGTGCCCGTCTGACAAAAGAACATCAAATCCCTGAAAAGCTCCCTCAGCATATCCATCACAAGTTTTATGTCGTCCTTGTTTTGTTTGAGAAACAACATCAGGTCATACGCCGCTCTGCTGCCTTTTTTCACCAGTCCCGTAATGCAGGTAAAGAGTTCGTTTCTCATCTGCATCACCCCCTCCGATTCAGCAAGCATTTTTGCCTTTCCGATGCATCCGCCGCACATGGCGGCAATGGCAGGTATTTCATCCTGCAAAGACGGGAACTCACGACCGAGATACTCCTCAACCATTGAATTCTGAACCGGAAAAAACCTTAGCTGAACAACTCTCGAAAGAATTGTGGGCAAAAACTGATTTGAATTTTCGGCAACGAGAATTATTGTGCAGTATTCGGGCGGTTCTTCAAGAACCTTCAGCAAGCTGTTCTGGGCATGAAGATTCATGGTGTCAGCCCGTGGCACGATATAAATCTTACGTTCTGATGCATAAGGCTTGATATAAACATCCTTTTTCATATTTCGGACGGTATCAACCAGAACATCAGTAGATTTTTTTGTTGCATCATATAGCTGATTTGTGATAATCTGTACATCAGGATGGTTTCCGGACCGGCACATACTGCAATTTTTGCACACTCCGCAAGGCTCCCCCTCAGAAGGATTTTCGCAAAGGAGCAGTTGTGAAAAGGCCTTTGCCGTTGTAAGCCTGCCAACCCCTTGGGGGCCTTCAAAAACATACGCATGACCAACACGGTTTTCCATTGCAGAAGCCCACAGAACGCTTTTCACTTTTTCATGACCCACAACATTTGAAAACACTCAATGCACTCCTCTGAAATTCTTCGCCTAAAACTTTATACGTTCACTGATATACGCAACAAGATCATCAATCTTAACTCTTTCCTGTTCCATTGTGTCACGGTGACGAACTGTTACGGATGCATCTTCTTCAGATTCAAAGTCATAAGTGATACAGAAAGGTGTTCCGATTTCGTCCTGTCTGCGATAACGCTTACCGATACTTCCCGACTCATCAAATTCGCACATAAATTCAGCCGCCAGCTTCTGATAAACAGCAGTTGCACCTTCCGAAAGTTTCTTTGAAAGGGGCAGAACAGCCGCCTTGATTGGTGCAAGTGCGGGATGGAATCTCATAACAGTACGCACGTCATTCTTCTCTGCATCAATAACTTCCTCATCATAGGCTTCAACCAGAAACGCAAGGGTAACACGGTCAGCACCAAGTGACGGTTCAACGCAGTAAGGAATATACTTCTCGTTTGTTTCGGGATCATTATATTCAAGCTTTTCGCCGCTGTGGTTGCTGTGCTGAGTAAGGTCAAAGTCCGTACGGTCAGCAATGCCCCAAAGCTCGCCCCAGCCAAAGGGGAACATAAACTCAATGTCTGTTGTTGCGTTACTGTAATGTGAAAGTTCCTCCTGCTCATGGTCACGAAGCTTGATGTTTTCTTCATTGATATTCAATGAAAGCAACCAGTTTTTGCAGAAATCCTTCCAGTATCTGAACCACTCAAGATCTGTTCCGGGCTTGCAGAAGAATTCAAGCTCCATCTGCTCAAACTCACGGGTTCTGAATGTGAAGTTACCGGGAGTGATTTCGTTACGGAAAGACTTACCAACCTGACCGATACCAAAGGGAACCTTCTTTCTTGAAGTTCTCTGAACATTTTTGAAGTTAACAAAAATACCCTGTGCAGTTTCCGGTCTCAGAAAAAGCTCACTTGAGCTGTCTTCCGTAACACCCTGAAATGTCTTGAACATAAGGTTGAACTTTCTTATGTCAGTAAAGTTATGCTTTCCGCAGTTGGGACATTTTATATCATTTTCATTGATATATTCAAGCATTTTTTCGTCAGACCAACCATCTGCCGAAACCCCTGCCGCATCCTCAATGAGCTTGTCTGCACGGAAACGTGTCTTACATTCCTTACAGTCCATCAAGGGATCCGAAAATCCGCCCACGTGACCCGATGCAACCCATGTCTGAGGATTCATCAGAATTGCGGCATCAAGACCAACATTGTAAGGGCTTTCCTGAATGAACTTCTTCCACCATGCACGCTTCACGTTGTTTTTGAGTTCAACGCCAAGAGGACCGTAGTCCCAAGTATTTGCCAGACCTCCGTATATTTCAGAACCGGAATACACAAATCCTCTGCCCTTACACAGAGCAACGATTTTTTCCATTGTCTTTTCGGTATTTTTCATTTTTATCACATTGCCTTTCCTGCCCACTGAATTTATATTCTTCCGCCGTGAGCCTGCGAAATATTAAATTGGCTTCAAAAAGAATCACCCTTCGCAGCCAATGGTTTACATAGATAAATGTATTATATCACAAAAAATATAATTCTGCAAGTTTTTTTTACTATTTTCAATTTCTTTCTCTTGTATGCCTATGGCATATATTTATAAGCTAACAGTTTATTAAACTAAAAGCAATATTGTATTAAACTATTCCTAAAAGGGGGATTTACCATGAACTATACCTTGCTCGGCCGCAACATTGCGGCAAAAAGAATTAAAAACGGCTTAACTCAAGAACAGCTTGCCGAACAGATAAACGTGTCAACTGTGTTCATCAGCCAGATTGAAACCGCTGTGAGAAAGCCCAGTCTGGAAACTATTTATAAAATTTCATTGACATTAAATACCACAATTGATACATTGATAGGTAACGAAAATACGCAGGTAAAATATGACGAAATACTCAATTTTCTGCACGACAGAAACAATGATGAGCTATGTTTCATCACCTGTATTTTAAGAGAAATATGCGCAAATCTCAAGGACGGAAAAATTTCAAGCTCAATAATTTCGTAACAAAACCCCTCCACACAAAATTTTTACGACATCAGGAGTTGTATTACTTATGTATAAATCCGAACACATCATCACACTCAGACATTATCTTGTTTTATCAGTCATAGCCTTTGCAGTGGGAATAATTTGCGCAACCACCTCTTCCGCAAAGAATCTTTCCTTTTTTGTTCAAATTCTTGTTCTTATAACAATAACCTCAACCATTTTTCTGATTCTTCGCAAAAACATTCTGAAAAGACACAAAACACCAAAAAAGCCTTTCCTGCTTCCCATGTTTATTTGTATTTGTGTTTTGCTGGGCATATTTCGGATCACCGTTGAAAACAGGCTGTTTCCAAGGAGGCTGGACTCTTGCCAAAAAGGTGCTGCATGGCTGACAGGAACAGTAACAACAAATCCCAAGGCCACCAAAGACGGTTTTTCCTGCTATTTTCAAATGGAAGTTTTTCAAATCAATGACGAAAATATTTCCCCCGAAAGCATTATGATTTTCATGCCCAAAGACCGTGGCATGAAGCTCTCTCAAAATCAGAACATTTGTTGCTGGACTCAAATAGAAAAACATAGTCCCATCGACAAAAACAACATATATAATTATGAAACTACTCTGAAAGGAAAAGGCATTTTTCACACAGGCACGGTGAAAAATGCCAACATCGTCACATTTACAAAAAGCACCACCGCCGTATCAAAGCTCCAAAACACCGGTAATGCCGTATCAAACCTTGTCACATCCGCCATTGACGAAGCTCACCCCTTATCAAGAACCAACTCCCTGATTTTAAAGGGTATCCTTGTGGGTGACAAAGAAGGTTTTTCCGACGCTCTGTACCAAAAATTCTCCTACGCCGGGCTTTCACATATTGTTGCAGTTTCGGGAATGCATCTTTCCATATTATTCGCCGCAATCACTCTTATTCTCAACTTTCTGAAGCTCCGCAAACGTCTTTCTCTGCTGATAACCATACCCCTTGTTATTCTTTTCGCCGCAACGGCAAAATTCACTCCTTCAGTATGCAGAGCCGCAATTATGATACTGATGATGCTGATTGCATCCATATTTCTGAAACGCTATTCTCCCATTAACGCATTGTTTCTCTCTTTGGGTATCATTCTTTGTGTTTCGCCCTACTCGGTCTATTCACAAAGTCTCACCCTTTCGTTCTGTGCAACTCTGGGAATACTTGTTTATCACAAATACGTTTCATATTTTTTGAACAAATTGATTCCGATTTTCAAAACAGATTCAGATTTCATCAATAATATAATATCGGGTGCATTGAAATTCATCATATCCTCTGTGGCAATTTCAATTTCCGTCACCATAACAACATCGTATTTTTCGTTGTTGTTCTTTGGAAGTGTTTCATGGGTTCAGTTCCTGACAAACATCTGGATAATCCCAACCGTAACTGCAGTATTTTGTCTTGGGTACGCCGTATGTATATTTCGTTACATATTTCCGCCCCTTGCATCAATTCTGTGCCACCCTCTCAACTTTCTCCTTGACATAATCTCAACAACCGCAGACCGCTTCGGTCAAATGAGCTTTACTGTTCAGATTGAAAGTGAAAGCATAAGCCTGATTGGTTTTGTTGTGTATGCGGGGCTTGCAATATTGCTGTACCTTGTTCTTAAAACAGCATATGACCTTTCACAAGAAACTGCCATAATGAAAGCAAACCACACCCAGATATACAAATCCCCAACCATTCCAAAACTTTGACAGCAGGGGAAATCGTCATTCTGAGTATAGCGAAGAATCTTTTCAAAATTAAACGTTATCACAAAGCCACCGTCCCCAAAGGCAGAGGCTTTCTCAGGCTCTCCCTTATGGGAGAGCTGACCGAGAGGGGTCGTTCCGAGCTTGTGGAGGAATCTTAAAGCATTGCGTATATAACGTAAATATAAAGTTTTTAGTTGTTATAACGCACTACCCATTCGCGCCTTAAACCGATTTATCTATTTTAATTATCTCGGATATTTCTATAACCGCCCCGTCCTCTGTAATGATTTCGCCTTCTAATTCGCGTATTTTTTTCACATAACAGCGTTTTGTGAAATATTCACCACCCTCTTTTTTCTCATCGGGTATAAAATACGTTATCTCATATTCCGAATTAAGGTTTTCACGCATAAAAAGCAGCTTTCTGTTCAGCTCTTCCTTTTCGTAATCATCAAGCTCAATTTTTGAATCCGTAAGCCTCGCCGACTCCGCAACCGCCGCATCATATCCCGTAAGTGCCGCAAATGGAGCAAACTGCGCCGCCCGATTCACCTCATCGGGAAAATCCGCCTCAATTTCAGGATTGGGATACGGCAAATTTATTATATCATCCATTTTCAATCCCCTCCTACGCCTTGTGTCCGCCGATTTGCTTGTTTCTGTCCTTTGTTGTTGCACCCTCCTGAAGATTTGTCCCCTTCAGAATTGCATTTTTCCCGAACCTCTTTCTCAGCTCAATCGTAGCTTCCTGAATGCTCCGCTCCTTTTCAAGCTCAAGCGCCATCCTTTTCCGCTCCTTTTCAAGCTCCTCATAATCCGTAAACAAGTCCAGTTGTTCATAGGCTTCCTTCGGTTTTATATCCGCCTCATTTTCAAGATGATTGGCACAAATGGTGACACGTCTTGCAAGCAACTTTCGGTCCACAATACGGTCAAACAAATCCATAATCGCATTCTGAATCAACATTGTGGAGGATGTCTTTCTTTCAAGATTAGTTGTGCCGTGGGCGTGCTTGGGCACCTGCCGTCCGTAATAATCAGTGGTTATTTCACCCTTATAATTGTTTTTTATTTTGTTGTTGGTGAGATTTTCAATGTCATACCCAACAGTCAGAACAATCTGGTCTGTCACAAGCCGTTTCTCAACAAGGTCAAGAACAAGAAGCTCCGTCATTTCCCGGACAATAATTCTGGTTTTTTCAAAGTCATAAGGGCAATGAAGAACCTGCCCTGTGCTGATACTGCTGTTTTCGGGGGTATAGGCTCTTGCCTCTGCCAAAGTACAGGGTTCATAGCCCCATGCGTGGTCAACAAGCAATTTTGCATTTATTCCAAAGAGCTTCAAAAGCCTCTGCCTACCAAATTTCGACAATGAAAACCTTGCAACATCCCCCATTGTCCTCATTCCGTTTTCCTGTAATTTTTTTGAATATCCACGCCCCACACGCCAGAAATCAGTAATTGGCTTATGCTCCCACATTTCTCTGCGGTAACTCATTTCGTCAAGCTCGGCAATACGCACACCGTCCTTGTCGGCAGGCATCTTTTTCGCCTTAATGTCCATTGCAATTTTTGCAAGATACATATTCGTTCCGATTCCTGCCGTTGCAGTTATACCCGTGGATTTCAGCACATCACGGATAATCTTCATTGTAAAGTCATAGGGAGTCAGTCCGCTTGTTCTGAGGTATGAAGTTATGTCCATAAACACCTCGTCAATGGAATAAACAAGAATATCTTCCGCCGCAACATATTTCAGATAAATTTCGTAAATTCTCGTTGAATAATCCATATAATGTGCCATTCTGGGCGTTGCAATGATGAAATCCACCGCCACCGACGGATTGTTCTTCAACTCCGTCTTGTTGTAGGACTTTCCCGAAAATTTGTGATTGGGGGCCTTCATTTTCCGCTCGCCGTTAATCTCTTTCACCCGTTGAACAACCTCAAAGAGTCTGGCTCTGCCCGACACACCGTACGCTTTCAGAGAAGGCGTAACTGCAAGGCAGATTGTTTTTTCCGTCCTTGAATTGTCCGCAACAACAAGATTTGTCTTCATGGGGTCAAGTCCCCGCTCAACGCACTCCACCGAGGCATAAAAGGACTTCAAATCAATGCAGATATATGTTTTGTTTTCGTCCATCTTTACGCCCCCTTTTAAACCATTATGCGCCTCGCAGTTGTTTTCCCAGCATCTCCAAAATTCGCTTATCTTCCTCGCTTAATTTCGAAGTATTTTTATTCTTTTTTTGTGCAATGCTATCTATCACCGCGTCAATATTATCAACAATAAACTGCTGTGCTATACGGTTATACAACACAACTTCATATTCACCATATTGTCCATTTCTCCACTCCGATGTAATCCCAATATCCACACCTGATCCCGTTGGTTTTTTCTTGGTCTTCCCATCAGCCGTTTCAACAATATGTAACATTCCAATCGCTACCAACCAGTCACTAATGTTTTTATACGAAAGCTTTTTCATGTTTTCTGACTTTTTTAATCCATTTATGTTCTCCGCAATTGTGCTGAGCGGAATAAGTTCATCGGAAAAAGGATATTTTTGTATCTCCTCAAAAGATATATTAAAAGGCACCTTTTTTGTCTTTTTTTCTTTTTTACCGGAAATTACTCCTCCATTTTCAATCACCTGACGAAGCACGTCTGATACATAAAAGAAACATCTTGACAAACGTACATTATTCACCACCTCGTTATCAGGAATCATTGTACCGTCAATAGGATTAATCCCGTTTGCAAGTTTTTCAATATACATTTTTGCTCTTTCCATTTTTTCAAGTTCTGTCATACTTCAAAACCTCTCTTTTCAAAACATTTATATCAAAATCCCGTTGCAATGGTCAATCTCGTGCTGAATTATCTGAGCTGTAAAACCATCATATGTTTTCATTCTCACCTTGAAATCAGCAGTCTGATACTGCACCTTAATTTTTTTAAACCTTTTTGTTTTCCTCGGCGCACCAACAAGAGACAGACATCCCTCCTCGGTTTCATAGGGTTCTGACGCCTTTATAATTTCAGGATTGAACATTGTCACATACTTTCCGTTATCATCAAAGCATATAATCCGTTTTTTCACTCCAATCATATTCGCCGCCATACCAACACATCCGTCCTTGTGTGCCGTCAGCGTATCAAGCAAGTCCTGCGCCGTCTGCAAATCATCCGCCGTTGCCTTTTCCGACTTCTGCCCCAAAAATATCGGGTCATGCATTAATTCTTTTATCATATTAATCTTCCTTTTCATTATTTCTTCGCCCGGCTCTCCCCGGGGAGAGCTGTCACCAAGTGACTGAGAGGGGTTCTTCATAAATAGGTTTAACAAAGAACCTTACTCCGCATCTTCGTCCAAAGCCTCAATATAAAAACTCACGGGGCGAAAACCGTCATTACAAGAAATCATCGCCGATTTCTTATTTTTCATCCAACCTTCATAAATATTTTCCCCGCCGTATGCCAAAGTCATCACAAATGCCGAGATGCTGTCCCATGCGCTGTCACAGAAGCCTTCGGGCTTCTGCCATCCGTTTGCAATAAAAACCTGACCCAATTTCATATCACAAGCGTGTTCAATGGGATTTTCGTACTTTTCAATCAAATCATCATACCTCGCCATTCTCATAACGGTTATTCTGCACTTTTTCATTGTTTCTTTTCTCCTTTTTCTCATTCCAAGTAACTGCTGATTAAATCGAATCGCCGAACCCTACATTATACGAATTGCTTGAACAAATTGGATACCAAGCTTTTTTAACTGCTTTCATTTTCATTGCAATCATTATACCACATTTATTTTTGTTTTTCAACAAGAAAAAGGGGCGATTGCGTTAAAGTGATATTGTGCAAAAATCCGCAAGTGTCATCCTGAGCCGAAGGCGAAGAATCTTATAATATGTTGTTCTTTTTAGATTCCTCACCTTGTTCAGAATGACATCATCGGGTCATTATGCACAATCATTTTCACCAACGCAACAGCCCTCAATTTATCTGTTTCCTGAATCTATGACTTAAACGAAACCTTGTCAACATCTGTTTCAAATTCTTTTTCCTGATTCTTCGATGGCTCCGACATACTGAAATACATTCTTGC
>JAZRMZ010000174.1:0-15665 GCA_045647905.1 Clostridia bacterium | reverse complement strand
CAAAGATATTGGATAAATACAGCGAAAGTATTCTTGATGCAGAGACTTTGGGATATGACGATTTTGAAAAATTTGATGATGGCGAAAAAGCTGATACCTGCCGGATTATTATGGCAAATCCGCAGACCGAAAATGAAAAATTCAGACAGACTTTTTCTGAGGCGGTATTTCTTGCAGCACTTGCAAATGTTGACGGCGGAGCAGACGTGAAACCTGTTATGGAAAAATACAAAAGCCTGCTCAGCGACGATGTTGATGAATATTTTTCAAAGAAGAATACATATTCGGTTGACCGCATAATTGCAGGAATGGAGTTTGAAAGTATCAACAAGCTGGAGGAAGAGATTGAAGACGCTCTTGACGAAGGCTCAAAGGGAAGCTCGAACGGAAACGGCGGAGGTTCAGGCTCGTCAGGCGGAGGCGGTGGCAGCAGCACCCACCTTGCGGCAGGAATTACACCATCAATGGCAACGGAAAAAGTCTTCAAAGATTTGGACAGTGTTCTTTGGGCAGAGGAAGCAATTCTTGCTCTCAACAAAAAGGGAATAGTAAGCGGAGACGGCAACGGCTCGTTCAGGCCTCTTGACAGTATAACACGTGAAGAATTTGTAAAGCTTCTGACTCTTGCTTTTGATGAGACGGTTGAAGGTGTAGATATTCCCTTTGGGGATGTAAATGCTGATTCATGGTACTATCCATATGTTGTGAGCGGATACACCAAGGGACTTATCAAGGGGATTACTGAGGATAAATTCGGAGTGGGCGAAAAGATAACCCGACAGGATATGGTTGTTCTTATTTACAGATACTTGCTCAATGCGGGAATTAAGCTTGAAACAGGTGATATTCTTGCCTTTGATGACAAGGTACAGATAAGCGACTATGCACTGGAGGCGGTTTATGCTTTGAATTACAACGGTATTGTAAAAGGTATGGAAGACGGAACCTTCAGACCCAACAAAAGTAGTAACCGTGCTGAAGCGGCTCAGATTATCTACAATGCACTTGAGTTTTCAAGGGGGTATCGAAAATGAGAAATATAAAAAGGATAACCTGCCTGGTTTTGTGTATGGCAATTGTCTTTTCGGGCATATATACTGCATCTGCTGAAAATGCCTTTGTGCCGGACAAAAAGGGACAGGCTCTTGTTGAAACCCTTGGGTTTTTTAGTGATTTTTCAGACAGTTATGTGACAAGACGTGAGTATGCGAAAGCCCTTCTGGCAGTTGGCGGATATGTTGATGCCGGCAAGAAGGTTTCGGACGATGCTTTGTCTGATATGGCACGGGAAGCGAAACTCATTGGCATGTTTGATGACGGAAAAGCAGGTCTTGAAATGCTGATTACTTATGGCGAGGTGCTTGCCGGAATTGTATGCACTCTCGGATATGACATAACAGTTGTGGGCGGAAAGCCAAGTCTTGACGATATGATTGTCAAGGCGAATCTTCTTGGAATAGGAAAAGGAATTGACAAGGCGTCTGAGGCAAGGGTAACGGGAAAGGAATTTGGCGAAATGCTTTTCCGTATGCTTACCACTGATGCGGTTGAGATTACAGGATATTCAAATGAGGGTGTCACTGCCGATATAACCAAGGGCAGGACCTTGCTTGAAATCCATCATAATGTATATAATTACACGGGTACAGTAACAGCCAATTGCAGAAGCTCTCTTTATGATGCATCGGGTGTCGGCGAGGGTAGAGTTCGTCTTGACGACAACTTTATTCTGAAAACCGGTAACACAGATGCAGAGTTTTACCTTGGTTACGGAGTTGAATGTTATTACCGCAGCAAGGACGGCGAAAATACCCTTATTCTGATTGAAAAGAGCGAAAGATGCAAAGAACTGTATCTTGAAAGCTTTGAAATTGATGAATATTCGGATAACGTGTATTGGTATACCCAGAACAGCAACAGCAAAAAAGCACAGCTCAGCGGTAATGTGAGTGTGATTTACAACTCTGTTGCCACAAGCTTTTCAAAGCTGACACTGCAGCAGATTGTGCCTGCGGTGGGCGAAATAACCCTGATTGACCACGATGGTTCAGCCGGATATGATACCGTGATTATAATGGATTATGAGTCTGCCATAAGTGGCGGCGCAACCGAATGTGGAATTGTTGACAGTAAGGGAAATGTGCTTCTTGATACTGAAAAGACCGATGATTATGACATTTATGATGTGAAATATAAGGAGATGCAGATAACTTCGGTTTTGCCGGGGGGCATTATATGGGTGGCAAAAAGTCTTGAAAACACCTATGCATCGGTGATAATTTCTGCAGATTCCGCATCGGGAAAAATTTCAAAAATGTGGAACAGAGGTACATATACAGCAGTTGAACTTGATGGCAGAGAATACAGGATTTCTCCCAAATGTGTGGACAAAAACAAGCTGTCTGTGGGGATGAGCGTGAATGTTTATCTTGACCCTGCAGGAAGCATAGCAGGCTTCCGTGCTGCAGGCAGAACAGATATGAAATTCGGATACCTTTATGCCGCAGCGGAAACGGGCTTTTTTGGCGACCAACTGAGTATGGCGATTTTTGACGGTGAGCACAGACGTGTTGAATGTGCCGATACTGTCATTGTCAACGGCAAGGGCGAGAAGACAAGTGAAAAAATTCTTGCTCCTCTCAAGGATGGCGAGACAATTGTTGCTCAGCTTGTGCGTTTTCGTATGAACGACGACGGTAAGCTGTGTGAATATGAGACGGCTCTCCCTGAAAATACCAATGAAGAGCCGGATGAAGCAGACAGGCTGTTTATTGAAGGTCACACACCAAACAGAAACGAAGGAACGTCTGTTTATTATCAGCCGGTGTATCATTATACTGTGGGAAACAAGTTTGCATTTGAGGCAACGTCAAGCATTTTTGTTATTCCTGATGATTTGACTCTTTATAATGATTTTGGACTTACAACACCTCAGTATATTGCAGGCGACAATATATATGGTTTGATAGCATACAAGACGGACAGCAATTATGACTATGCAACAGCAGGGGTATGGCGTGATTCGGGTGCAGCCCTTGACAAGACCATTGTTACCTCCGATTCGCCTTATGTTGTGCTGGAAATTGCAAAGTCTCTGAAAGATGATGAGGATGTTTTCACCGTTAAGGTTGCTTTGGGAACAAGTATACAGGAAATTCCCGTTACGGATGAAGATCTTGTTGAAATGTTTGAATCCGGTAAAATCAAAGAGGGTGACATTATCAACTTTGATTTGGCACCAAACGGCGATATGGCTACTCTTGTAAAGAGGTATAACTATGCGGACAATCCCGATACTGCAATTGATGAGAGCCATGAGGTTGAAGCGAATACAGAAACCGGCTTCACAGCAAAGAACAGAGTTATTTCGGCTGAAGTTACAAAGAAGATGAATAGCTCAATCAAGGTGAAGATGGCTCACAACAATGAAACAGAGCATATAATCTTTGGTGCTTATGGTTCCACACGAGTTGCTGTTGTGGACATTGGCAGAGGCGGCATCAGCGTGAAATCGGGTTCAATTGTTGATGTTGAAAAAGGCGACAAGTTTGTTTATATGTCCAGAAACGCAATTATTCTGTATATGTATATAATAAAGGATTAACAAAAGAAGGCGGTGGTCTTGGACTGCCGCCTTGATTTAAAAGGAGAGGACAACTATGAGTATACCGGTAGCGAAACAATACATAAAGGATTTTGAAAAACTTGGCTTTGGTGTGTTTGTTCATTTTGGGCTGTATTCTTTTCTGGAAAGCGGAGAATGGGCGGCGCATATTCTTAAGGACAAAATAGACCCAAAGGAATATCAGGAGTTGATGCACAAATTCAATCCTGATTCCATGGAAAAAATGGTTGCTGATATAAGCAAGTCGGGGGCAAAGTACATAACCCTCACCACAAGACATCACGACGGGTTTTCTCTTTATGACACCTGCGGATTGAGTGATTTTGATGCAATGCACAGTGCGGCGGGACGTGATCTGATTCGTGAGTTTGTTGATGCCTGCCGTAAGTATGATATTGTTCCGTTTTTGTATCACACAACATTTGATTGGTGGCATCCGGACTTTGAGGGGGATTTTGACAAGTATCTTGAATATCTGAGAGAAAGTGTTGAAATACTCTGCACCAATTACGGCAAAATCGGCGGAGTGTGGTTTGACGGAAACTGGAGCAAGCAGGGGGATGTATGGCAGGAAGACAAGCTTTATGGAATGATAAGGAACCTCCAGCCTGATGCTATGATTATAAACAATACCGGTCTCGGAAAGCATGGCGAAGGAAGTGCCTATGAAGAAATTGACTCCGTAACATTTGAACGAGGCAAGGCGTTTCCTCTTGACCGTGAAGGTCAGCCCAAGTATCTTGCGGCTGAGGTATGCGACAGCGCCAATATGCATTGGGGTATTGCCAATGACATTAATTTTAAATCTCCAAAGACGGTTATTGAGGCACTTTGCCGTAATCGTGGTGCCGGCGCAAACTACCTGTTTAACGTGGGACCCGATGTAAATGGACATATTCCATCTTTCCCCAATGCGATGCTTGAGGTGATTGGAAAGTGGATGGGTATATTTGGTGAGGCTATTTATGAGGGCAGACCCTATTGGTATAGCCTTGATGTGAAGAATTTTATTATGAAGAGTGATAAAAAGGCGTATATATTCTGTTTTGATTTGCTCAGAAAGGGTTCGGCCAACGTAACTTATCTTTCGGGAAGCGAAGGTGATTATATTTTTGAAAACTGTGACATAAAAATAAGAAATTTACGTTGGATGGACAATGGCGAAGAGCTTGAGTTTGCCAATGAAAACGGAAATCTGCGAGTAAAATTTCACGGATATGATTACGGCACGGATTACTGTGTTCGTGTTGCAAGTGCAGATTTGGCATAGAGAGGACTGATTATAAAATGAAATCAAAGATTCATCTTATATGTAATGCTCATATCGACCCTGTGTGGCTGTGGACGTGGCACGAAGGGGCGGCGGAGGCTGTTTCCACATTCAGAACGGCGGTTGAATTCTGCGAAAAATATGATGGCTTTATTTTTAATCACAATGAAGCGATGCTTTATGAATGGATAGAGAAATACGAGCCGGCGCTTTTTGAAAGAATCAGAGAACAGGTGAAATTGGGGAAATGGCATATAATGGGCGGTTGGTATTTGCAGCCCGACACACAGATGCTCAGCGGCGAATCCCTGATTCGGCAAATTGAGGAAGGCAGAAAGTATTTTGACAAAAAGTTTGGTGTACGTCCCACGGTTGCCATGAGTGTTGATTCCTTTGGTCACACAAGAGGTCTGGTGCAGATTCTGAATAAAACGGGATTTGACGGATATATGGTCAGAAGAATTGGCCCCAATCACCACACCTTCAGGTGGGTTGGCTTTGACGGCAGTGCTGTCACGGCACACATACTCTACCGTTCTTATGCAACTCTCAGAGGTGCGGCAAAGAAGAAAATTGAAAGCTTTATAGATGAATTTATTGATAATCCCACGGATGGAACAAAACTCGTAAAAACAGGCGCGGTGCTGTGGGGTATCGGTAATCACGGCGGAGGTGCATCAATTCCCGATATGGAGGGAGTGGCAGAACTTATCGGGGAAAGACCTGACCTTGAAATTGTTCAATCCACACCCGAAGCCTTTATCTCGGAAATCAAAAATGAAGATTTACCCGTGAAGGATACCTCAATTGAGCATACTCTGACGGGTTGCTATACGTCAATGGTTCGTATCAAGAAGCTTCACAGAGAGCTGGAAAACAAGATTGACTTTTGCGAAAAGATTTCTGCCCATACAGGAATAGAATATGGCTTAAAGCCGGATGCAGAACTGGACGATGCAAAAAAAGAACTGATGTTTTGTCAGTTCCACGACATTCTTCCGGGAAGTTGCATAAAAAAAGCTGAGGACGATGCAATATGCAGACTTGGTGGAGGTATCACCATTGCAGACAAGATTATAACAAAGAACTTTTTTGCTCTTTGTGCAGGGCAGAAACGTCCAAAAGACGGAGAAATTCCCATTATTGCATACAATCCCCATCCCTATCCCATAAACTGTGACCTTGATGCGGAATTTACACTTGCTTCTCAAAACTGGAACGAAACAGAGTATACTGTTGCGGAAGTGTACGACGAGAGCGGACAACTTTTGCCGTCTCAGACCATAACCCCCGAAAGTTCAATTAATCTCGACTGGCGAAAGCATGTGACTTTTTCTGCATCAATTCCTCCGTGCAGTATTGCGCGTTTTGATTGCAAGCTGAAGCTTGAAGAAAAGAAGAGTCTTATTGCTCCTATTGAGGAAACTGAAGATGCAATCATAATTGAAAATGGTTGCGGCACGGTGAAGATAAGCAAAAAGACAGGACTTGTTGAAAGCTATAACGTGAATGGAAAGGAATACCTTAAAAATTCGGGAGCCATTTTGGTTATTCAGGATGACGAAGACCCATGGGGAACATATGCCGAAAGTTATGAAAATGTAATTGGAAAAATGGAGCTTATGACCGATTCGGAGGCTGATGCCTTTGTTGGTTATCCAAAGGACAACTTCGGAAGTGTTCGTGTTATTGAAAATGGTCCGGTTCGGGCTGTTGTTCAGGCGTTTTTCAAATTTGACCGAAGCATTGCGGTGGTGGAATATACCATACCCAAAAATCACGGCCATTTTGACGTGAAAATAACAATGCTTTCAAATGATGTTAATCGTGCTTATAAATATTGTGTTGATACCTGTTTCAAAAACAGCGGATTTTACGGCCAGACAGCATTTGGTACACAAAAGATGCTTGATGGCGGTGAGGAGGTTGTTTTTCATCAATGGTGTTCGCTTAGAGATGGGAAAACAGAGGTAGCTGTGATTAATAACGGAACTTATGCCGGAAGCTGCAATAATAATACGATGAAGCTCACCCTTCTGCGTACACCTGTATATTCGGCATTGACCATACCCGGCCGTCAGCTTAGTGAACCTGAAAGATACAAAGAACACATTGATTTGGGTGAGCGTTGCAGCTCGTTCAGAATTATCGTAAACGAAAAAGAAAGCATAGATGCTGATGCTCTGGTGTTCAATCAGCCTCCCATTGCCTTGTCGTTCTTTACCGGTGGTGAAGGTGAAAAACCAAAGCGTATGGTGGAGCTTTGCAACAGTAATATAATTATGACGGCTTGCAAAGCTATGGGGAATGATGAGTATATGCTGAGATTATATAATGCAACCGAAAAGATGCAAAAAACAAAGCTCAGATTTAAAGATTTTAACACAGAATTAGTATTTAATATGTTTGAAGTAAAAACCTTTTTATATAAGCAGGGATGTTTTACCGAAACAAATATGCTTGGAGAAGTGTAAAAGAGAAAGGATGAATTTATTATGTCAAGCTATGTAACAAGAAAAACACTGGGAGATACAGATTGGTTTGTTCATGACCGATTTGGTATGTTTATTCATTACGGAATGTATGCTATGTGTGCACGCCATGAATGGACAAAGGGTAGAGAACATATGACCGATGAAGAATATGATCAAAGATACATAAAGTATTTCAATCCGGATATGTTTGATGCAAAGGATTGGGCAAGACGTGCAAAGGAAGCAGGAATGAAATATGTTGTGCTGACAACAAAGCATCACGAAGGTTTTTGTATGTATGATTCGGCTTATACAGATTACAAAATAACAAACACGCCTTTTGGACGTGACCTTGTGCGTGAATATGTGGATGCATTCCGTGCAGAGGGGCTGAGAGTTGGATTTTATTATTCGCTCATTGACTGGCATCATCCTGATTTTACAATTGACAAATTTCACCCCTATAACAAGGCGGAAAACGCTGAAGAACTGAACAAAACAAGGGATATAACAAAATATTCCGAGTATCTTTATAATCAGGTGAAGGAATTGATGACAAATTACGGAAAGATTGACATTCTGTGGTTTGACTTTTCCTATGACGGTGAAGGCAAATGGGAAGGCAAGGGCAAAGAGGTATGGCAGACAGAAAAGGTTATAAAAATGGTGCGTGAGCTTCAGCCCGGCATAATTATTGATAACAGAGCTGACCTTGAACAGGATTTGTGGACACCTGAACAGTTTCAGCCCACATCATGGCCTACCCACAGAGAAACAGGCGAGCTTGTTGTGTGGGAAGCCTGCCAGACTTTTTCGGGTTCTTGGGGATACAGCCGTGATGAAACTTCGTGGAAATCCCATGATATGCTTATCCGTATGCTCATAAGCACAGTTTCTTTAGGCGGTAATCTGTTGATGAATGTTGGACCCACAGCAAGAGGCTATTTTGATTATCGTGCTGAAGCAGCTCTTGAAGCATTTGGAGAATGGATGAAGTACAACAGCCGCTCGATTTATGGTTGTACAATGGCTGAACCTGAATTCAAAGCTCCTGCAGGGTGCAAGTATACCCAGAGTGAGGACGGAAAACGACTTTATGTACATTTGTTTGAGTATCCTTTCCGTTTTCTTGAACTTCCGGGACTTGCGGGTAAGGTAGATTATGCACAGTTCCTCCACGATGCAAGTGAAATAATTTATTCCGAAAGTGATGCGGTGTATCTGACAGATCAGTATGACACAGACCTTACAGGTTCTGTTGTTATGAATATTCCTGTACTCAAGCCAAACACTCTTGTTCCTGTTATAGAAATTTTCCTGAAATAATTTAAGGTGGAGGAATAATAAGGTGACGTTGAGAGAAAAAATATTCAAGACATTTGTTGTAACAATCCGGGAAGTAAATACGCACGGCGGAATAGAAGAATTTTTTAATAAATATCCCGTGGGTGGATTATATTACGGTGAACAGGACGTTCTCAAAGACGAAAACGGACTGGAAATCGGTACGCAGTATGATTTTGATACCTTGAACAGATGCAAAGCGGCATCTGCAACCAAGCTGTTGGTTTGTGCCGACAGTGCATATGTCAGAGGTCAGAGTGTAAAGCTGCATCCGCAGTCATCTCTGGGCGGTTCACGTAGTTTGGAGGATGCATATAACTGGGGTAAGGTTATAGGCATGCAGATGAACGACAAAGGCATAGACTGGGTTTTGGGACCAAGTATTGATATGTGCTTTGACCACCTTATGTATCTGACTGCAATCAGCGATGACCCCAAAATTGTTGCCGAAATATACCATCAGGTGGTGCGTGGTATTCAGGATCAGGGTGTTTGCTCAACAGTTAAGCATTTTCCGGGTCTTGGTACATACTTTGTTAATATGCATATGTCACCGGGTGCAAACAATCTGCCCTTTGACCAGTGGATGGAAACTTATGGCTATACATACAAGGAAATGTTCAAGGAAGATGTTATGTCGGTTATGACAACCCATGTTTCCTTAAAATCATATGATAATGAAATCACAGACGGATATTATCCAATTGCAACATTCTCCAAAAAGCTCACAACCGATTTGCTGAAAAACGAACTTGGATTCAAGGGTGCAGTTGTGACAGATGCTCTGATTATGGGCGGAATGGCAACGGGCGATTTGGTTGCTGAAACTGTTCAGGCATTCAAGGCGGGAGCGGACTTGCTTCTGTGGCCGCCTGTTGAAGCGGCAGAGGAAATTGAAAGACAAATCCTCAGCGGTGAAATTCCAATGAGCCGTCTTGACGATGCCCTTGCAAGAATTGAAAGAATGGAGAACTTCCGTAACAAAGCACTTGAGGAAAAGAAGTTTGATACACCCGATGTGGAATTTGTTGATAAGACCTTGCTTGAAATGGCAAAGAACGGAATGTGTCTTTTGAGAAATGAGAAAAACATTCTTCCCATAAGCAAAGAAAAGTTTAACAAGGTTCTTGTTGTTGATGCAACTGATGAGGATGAATTTTCGTCAGAGCTTCTGAGAAAGGAACTTGAAAGCCGAGGGATAAAAGCAGAGGTTAAGCGTGACATTTATGATGTTCCGTCACGTGTATGCTGGCAGGCAGATGTGGATAAGCTTCAGGCGGAATATGATCTTGTTATATTCAATTTCAATGCGTTCTTTGTTGCACAGTGGAGTGTTCCCCATATGCTTATCTGGGCATCCCATTTGTTTGACAAGAACAAAAAGGTAATTGTGAATTACGGTTCACCGTATTTTGCGGATGATTACTTCCCCGAAGACCCCACAATTATAGAAATGAACTGCAACCCAACGCCTGAAACGGTGAAACTGCTTGTTGATGGTTTGGTTGGAGAAATGGAATTTACAGGTAAGCCTGTACTGACAAAGCTGAAGTAACTAAATCAGAAAAAGTGATGGCTTAAAAGGTGATTGCTATGTATTTTACAGAAAAGATAAAAAAAGAGCTTGCGTGTACGGAGAATGAGTGTGTTACCATTGCTGTTCAGTCAGACACACATCATTCATCCAATGATTATAGAAAAAACGGCAAGGATTTTCCACCTACCAACCTGAAAGATATAATCAGTTTTCAGGAAATTTCAAAGGAAATCCGGTTGGATGCTGTGTGTAATCTTGGTGATATGGTGCGGGGCTATGAGTTTGACCCTGTTGATTACACAAGAAAAGATTTGAAAGAGGCAGTGGAGCTATATGTTAAGAATGCAAGCTATCCTGTTTTCCTGATTTCCGGAAACCATGACAACGGTGTTTTGTGGACAGTGAATGAGGCGTTCGGGAGCGGAAATTGTTCCTTTGACGAGCTGTTGATGCCTGCTGAAAGATATGAAATAATGATAAAGCCTCTGAAAAAAACCGCCGATATATGCGATAATCAGGGGAAAATGTATTATTACTGTGACATAAACGGAATAAGGATTATTGCTCTTGATACCGATGATTTGGATTATAAAAAATTGGACAAGAGCGATGTGAATATAAACAATCACAAAATTTCCCGTGAACAGATTTCTTGGTTCAGAGATGTAGCTTTGGATACGGAACTGCCCGTGATAATTTTATGTCACGTGCCTCTTTTGGAGGAGCTTTTGAAAGGTTCTGGTGGAGCGACAGGAAGTGAAGAAATATTGAACATGATTGACGGCTTCAGGGTGAATGGAGGTCAGGTTGTCGCTGTGTTGTCAGGACATATGCATTTTAAAGATGCTGCCTTACATAAGGGAGTTAACCATATCGTTTTTGGATTGGGATATGAGGCTGCGGAGATAATGACGGTGTTTAAAAAAACAAGAAAAATAAAGCTTACAGAGCTGACAGATGGCACCGAAAGAGAATATGAATTCTAAAGGAGAAAGATTATGTATAGTTTTAACAACGAAAAAAGAGAAATAACTTTTGAAAAATATAACACACCAACCCCTTGGATGAACTATCTTTCAAACGGCACATTCCATACAATGATGTCTCAGGCAGGTGGCGGTGTTGCATTTTATAAATCTCCTCAGATATGGAGAATAAACCATTATAAATTCTTTCATGTTCCCACAGACAGAAGCGGTTTTTATACCTACATAAAGGACGGAAATGAATACTGGTGTCCCACAAATGAGCCCTGCAAGACAAAGCCCGAAAAATGGCAATCAACCCACGGTATGGGGTATACCCGTTTTGAAGCGGAAAGAAATGGTGTGTCAGTAAATGCCACATACTTTGTGGGCGAATATGAAAACGCACTTGTCTGGAATTTGAAGCTGAAATCAAAAGAAGACAAGCATATAACTCTGTTTCCTTATGTGGAGCTTGGAATGATGGAGTTTATGCGTGAGCTTCAATGGCAGTGCTACAACAAGCATCAGCTTTCCTGTTATAACATGGATGACGTTTTAGTGTACAAGTACGGTGTTGAAACACAGCCCAAGCCTGATGAGACACCTCTTGTATACTTTGGGGTAAATGTGCCCGTGACAGCTTTTGACTGCGATAGGGACGAATTTGTTGGCTCATACAGAAGTGAAGAAAATCCTCAAAGAGTTGAATCAGGAAATTGCTCAAACTCAACCATGTATGGCGGTGACCCTTGCTTTGCACTTCAGCTTGAAATTGAACTCAAAGCAAATGAAGAAAAGGAAGTTAATATCTTCCTTGGTACAGCAATGACCGAAGAAGATATAAAGAAAAGCATTGAAAATTGCAGAAAGGCTGACTTTGTTGAAAAGTCATTTAAAGGTCTCTCTGAAAAATGGGATGCACATTTGGGTAAATTCCAGTGCGAAATTCCCGATAAGAATGCAGAAACAATGATAAATATATGGAATCCTTATCAGGCAGAGCGAAACTTCCAGTTTTCAAGAAATATCAGTTACTATGCAACGGGAACATTCCGAGGCGTTGGCGTAAGAGATACCGCTCAGGATATTTTGGCAATGGTACCCTTTGATTTGAGACGTGCAAAGGATAAATTGAATCTGCTTTTTACACAGCAGTATAATGACGGACACTGCAACCATTATTGTTTCCCCACCGAAGGCTGGGAGCCTGTCACAAGAATACACAGCGATAACCACCTGTGGCTTGTTATGGCTTGTTATCATATAGTGATGGAAGAAGGAAACCTTGATTATCTTGACGAGGTTGTTGAGTTCTATGACGGAGGCTGTGCAACGGTTTGGGAACACATAAAGAAGTCAATAGAATTCTGTCTTGCAAACTTGGGTGAACACGGCTTCCCCTTGATGCTCTCCTCTGACTGGAACGATATGCTCTACAAGGTATGCCGTGAGGGCAAGGGTGAAAGTATCTGGACAAGTATGCAGTTTGGTACAGTTCTGAGACAGATTGCGGAGATTGCTGACCTTAAAGGTGAGGATGGTAATAAATACCTTGAAATATACGAGCAACAAAAGAAGCTCGTAAACGAAATTGCATGGGACGGCGAATGGTACAGAAGATGTATCACCGATGAGGGCAGATTTATCGGAAGCGAAAAAGAACCACAGGCAAAAATCTGGCTCAACACTCAAAGCTGGTCGGTTATTTCGGGAATGGGTGAAAATGGCGCACAGGCAATGGATAATGTGAAGAAATATCTTGACACCGATTTGGGAATCAAGAAAATACATCCTTCAATGACAACCGACTATCCCACCAAAGACGGCAACCTGACAATGTATAATAAAGGCTGCGGAGAAAACGGAAGTGTGTTCTGTCATGCAAACACATGGGCGATAATTGCAGAGTGTATTCTTAAACGCCCTGAAAATGCCTATAAGTATTATCATCAGTTACTCCCTATGATTGCACAAGCACAGGCAGGGGAATGGAGATATAAGGCAGAACCTTATGTGTACTGCTCAAATATTTTCGGACCTGAAAGCGATAAGTTTGGTTTGGCAAATGTATCGTGGCTCACGGGAACTGCGGCGTGGATGTATGTTGCGGTTACACAGTATATGTTCGGCATCCGTGCAAAATGGGATGGACTTGAAATTGACCCGTGTTTGCCAGAAGAAATGCTCCCTGCAAAGATTACAAGAGTTTTCAGGGGTAAGACATATAATATTACAATTACCAAAAATGAAAAGCTGTTTATTCCCTATGACGGTGATGAAAATATAACTATATAGACCTGATTGCTGACAAAAGAATCAAAAATGGAGGTAAGATTTGTTTTATGAAATTGACACTATTGGGAACAAGTCACGGTGTTCCGTCTGAAATAAGATACGGAAGCTGTTATATGCTTGAGGTAAAGGATAGAATCTATATTTTTGACGGAGGAGCGCCTGTTATTGATTTGCTACTGAGGAAAAATAAGGATTTGACAAAGGTAAAAGCCTTTTTTAATACACATTTTCACAGTGACCATATTACAGGTGCGCTCAGTATGTTTTCCCTGTTTGAATGGTATTATAAGGAAACGGATATTGATGTATTTATCCCTGATGAAAAAAGCAAAAAGGCAATCACAAATTATCTTGAAGCGGCAGATTGTGTCAATCTGCCGTCTGAAAGAGTTAGAATGAGTGTATACGAGCCGGGTGTTATTTTTGATGACGGCGTTATACGTGTAAGCGCAATTCCCACAAATCATTATTGCGGTGAAAATAAAAAATCCAATGCTTTTTTGATTGAAAGCGAAGGAAAAAGCATTTTGTATACGGGTGATATGTCAGCACAGCTTGATGATTTTCCCGAAATTGCATATGGCAGGTTTATTGATATAATCATTTCGGAATGTGCGCATCAATCTGCGGAAAAACTTCTTGAATGTATGGAAAAGGTTAATACCAAAACTTTTGTTGTTACCCATGTATGGCCTTTGGACAAAATATGTATATTTGAAAAAGAGGCGGAAAAGTTCAATTTTCAGATATGCATTGCCGAAGACAATATGGAATTCTCAATTTAAATATTATTTTTGAAATTGTTTCTGTATTCAACAGGTGTGATACCCATTTCTTTTTTAAAATACGTTGAAAAATGGGTGTTGCTGTTGAAACCGATTTGTGAGGCAATATCAGATATTGGCAAGTTTGTGTTAAGCAGAAGCCTTCTTGCTTCATTTATTCTCAGGTTTAAGATATATTTATGCATACTTATTCCGGTGTATTTAATAAAAAGTCTGTTGAGATAGTATTCGTGATAGCCGGCAATTTCGGCAAGCTCGTTATTTTTTATTTCTTTTGTAAAATTAAAATTAATATATTCAATAATTTTATCCACCGCATTGAAGGAACTATTTTGATTTTCGGAGCTATTTTTATGAAGGTCAATTATAAGTTTTTTCAGTGCGGTGTTGCAAGCTTCTCTGAAATAAATCCTTTGGGCGGAGTATTCCCTGACGATAGATGCTATAGAATTTTTAAATTCTGTAGCATTGTTTAAAACAAAGGATGAATTCAGAAAATCACTGTCCTCAACATCACAGCAATCAATAGGGCAGGGCAGGTTCGTCATAGAAAAATCCTGCGGAAAAAACGGCGCAGTATATTTTCTGTGTGCTTGTGATAAATCAAAGTTTAGTGAATACAAATGCAATTGTTCTTCAACATCAATGGTATATGCAGTGCCGCCACAGCAGTAAAACAGGGTGTTTTTACTTAATAAGAATTCGTTATCGTCTATGAATATTTTACCGTTTCCGCCTATTATATAAAAAAGGCGGCAGTCTCTCACATATACTTTTCGGTTTTTTGAAGAATATGTTATTTCTTCGGCGAATCGAATATGAGGATTTATATCAGCTATTATCATCATTTTTCTCCAAAAGTTTGTTTTGTTAAAAATATCGTTTGTTTTTTGTGTTTATATTATCATAGTTATATGATAAAATCAAGATATAAAAATGCATAATGAGGTGTTTTTTGTGAAATTTTCGATTGGATTACCCAAAAACAATCCGGAGTTTGTAAATTACATAATTGAAAATTCAAAGCATATATACGAGGTATATTTTTCATGGGGAGATTTTCCAAACGGGAGAAGTAACCAGACCCGGTCAGAGGAATATACACCTTGGGAGCTTGTTGATATACAGAGAGGAATGCTAAAGGCGTTGTCTGATGCGGAAATTCCATTAAATTTGCTCTTTAACGCCAATTGTTACGGTAGGGATAGCCAATCAAGAGCCTTTTTCAATAAAGTTGGCGAAACGGTTGATTATGTCAGGAATGCTTATGGACTTAAATCAATAACAACAACATCACCCCTTATTGCAAAATTTATAAAAAATAATTTTGAGGACATTGAAGTAAGAGCATCGGTTAATATGGAAAT
>JAZRMZ010000173.1:0-2228 GCA_045647905.1 Clostridia bacterium | reverse complement strand
TACTGACTATCAGGGTATGATGGACCTTGTTGAAGAGCTTTATAAAGATCTTGCAGAAAAAATCTGTGGTAGCAAGGTTATAACATATCAGGGCAAAGAGATTGATATGGGACATTGGGAGCGTTTAACAATGGTTGAGGCCGTTAAAAAGTATTCCGGCTGCGACTATTATGAGTGGGATAGCGACGAGGCCGCCAGAGAATGTGCAAAGAAAATGCATGTTGAGGTTCCGGCCAATGCTACCAAGGGCACCGTTTTGGTTGAGCTTTTTGATGCCTTTGTTGAAGAAAAGCTTATTCAACCTACCTTTATTTACGACTACCCTGTTGAAAATAGCCCCCTTGCAAAGCGTAAGCCCGAAGACCCTGCCTTTACAGAGCGTTTCGAATATTTTATCAACGCTACCGAATTTGGTAATGCCTTCAGTGAGCTTAATGACCCCATCGACCAGAAAGAACGCTTTGAAAAGCAGGTTGCCGAAAAACTTGCCGAAGAGCCCGACTCTAAGGCCGAGGTTGATTACGACTATGTAACCGCTTTGGAATATGGTATGCCCCCAACAGGCGGCCTTGGCTTTGGTATCGACCGACTTGTTATGCTCCTTACCGATAGCGCATCTATCAGAGATGTTCTTCTCTTCCCCACGATGAAGCCCCTCGCAGACTAAAAACCCACAAAAATCAGGTTTTGACAGCGTTTGCGGCGTTTTGTTAATCCAAAAATGAAACACGTCAGAGGGTTTACGACAAATTTACGACAAATGAATTTTTGAACCCTTCTTGAACCTTACGACAAACCGCTGTCGTAAACACAAATAGTTTTCATTATAAGGCTTTAACCTTAATCGGTTAGAGCCTTATTTTTTATAATTCCCTTGACTTTTTAGGGGTTTGATGATAAAATAACAAGCGATATATAACGATGAATATATTATGGAGGTGCATTATGCCGCCCAAAGTAAAAGTGACAAAAGAAGATATTATAAACGCTGCGGTTAACATTGTGCGAAGCAGTGGAGTGGAAGCCATCAATGCAAGAACAGTTGCTTCTGGTTTGAAGTGTTCTACACAGCCGGTGTTTTCAAATTTCGCAACTATGGATGAACTGCGTCTTGCCGTTGTAGAAAAGGCTGATAAGTTGTGTCAAGAATATATGCAGCGAGAAGTTGAAAGTGGAAAGTTTCCTGTTTATAAGGCGAACGGTATGGCGTACATACGGTTTGCCAAAGAAGAAAAAGAATTGTTTAAACTCTTGTATATGCGTGACAGATCAAGCGAATTGATTCCGGACGGATCGGAGCTCACTGACGAAATGGAGGTTATCGTCCATAAAAATACGGGGCTTAGTGGTGCGGATGCAAAGTTGTTCCATCTTGAAATGTGGGCTTATGTTCATGGAATTGCTACGATGTTTGCAACAGGATTTTTGGATCTTGATTGGGAGCTTGTAAGCCGTATGCTGACAGATTCCTATCGAGGGCTTCGGAAACAATATAGAACGGAGTAGTTAGATATGGATGCTATTAGAATTGAAGGTTTAACAAAAAAGTATAAAGATGTGGTTGCGGTAGATAACATTAGTCTTTCGGTTCAAAAGGGTGAACTGTTCTCTCTACTTGGTGTAAATGGTGCGGGAAAGACTACCACCATTAAAATGCTGTCGTGCCTTACACAACCCACAAGCGGAGATGCTCTTATTAACGGAAAAAGTATCAATAAAGATACTGCTGCTGTGAAATCGCTTATAGCCGTTTCTCCGCAGGAAACTGCGGTTGCACCCGGTCTTTCAGTTCGGGAAAATCTTGAACTGATGTGCGGTGTTCACGGTTTTACAAAGGAAAAGCAAAAAGTGAAAATTTCGGAGCTTACTGACCTGCTCGGACTTGAATCTGTTAGTAAGAAAAAGGCAGGTAA
Source organism: Clostridia bacterium (assembly GCA_045647905.1). Taxonomy (GTDB): domain Bacteria; phylum Bacillota; class Clostridia; order Monoglobales; family Monoglobaceae; genus SIG440. The sequence goes on along the minus strand of JAZRMZ010000173.1, from coordinate 315 downwards.
ACTGTCCGGCGGTTGGCAACGAAGACTGAGTATTGCCATGGCACTGATCAGCGAACCGGAGATATTGTTTCTTGACGAACCTACGCTTGGTCTTGACGTGCTTGCCCGAAGCGATTTGTGGGATTTGATACGTTCTATTAAAGGAAAAGTTACCATAATTCTTACAACACATTATATGGAAGAAGCAGAGTCCTTGTCTGACCGTATCGCTATTATGAAAGACGGCAAACTTCTTATCTGTGACACTGCCGACAAGATTAAGAAAACGACAGGAACGGATACTTTCGAGCAAGCATTTATTCGTATCATTAAGGG
>JAZRMZ010000172.1:0-17563 GCA_045647905.1 Clostridia bacterium | reverse complement strand
TTTGGGAGCATATATTTCATAGGTAACAGAAGACGCCGCTCCCAATGTAACATTGCCGTTCTCGTCTGACGTAACCGTTCCCTTTGACTCTGAATAGAGACCTGCCGAAAGGTCCGTCTCACCGCTTTTTTTCGCAAAAGCCACCGACCTGTCAAGCCTTTGAACCCCAAAGCAATAGGCATACACAAAATTATAATCAGTTCCCGTTATATACAAGGTTCTTCCGGTGTCTAAAATAATTTCATTCTCGCCCGTCCCAAGAGGAACATTATTGAATACGCAAACATTTTCGTTCACATATTCCGCCGTGCTCAGCACATCGCCGTCGCCGTCCTTCAGGGTCAGCTTGTTTCGTTCAAGCAAGCCCGTTGCATACATTGTGATTTTATAAAATCCCGACACTTCCGCATTCAGATTATATGCCGCCGTCTGATTATTTCCCGTAAACGCCACACAGCCCATATTGCTCAAAGCATCATATGAAAGGCTGTATTCACTCTGATTGTCAACATAAGCCTTTTCGTTGAAATTAACCCCGGTATATTCCTCGGCTTCAACTGTTGTTGAGCCCTCCGCCGAAATGTCTGTCACAAGTCTTGTGAAAACCAGCTTTGTAACCGTAACACTTCCAATTGCGGGAGTTATTTTCACACTCACCGTTCCTGCGGCAAGGTTATATCTGCCAAGGGTACGTCCAAGATATGTGTCCGAATCGCCAAACTGAGAAAAATCGTAGGAGCCGCTTTGGTTGTTCACCGAATAATCAAGAACCGCATCCTCGCCCGTGCAGTAGAGTGCAACCTTATACAGTCCCTCTGCAGGGATTTCGGCATTATACATCACCGTCACGCCCGAATTCACAATAATCTTTCTGCCCGATTTTATTGGAGTTTCAGAAGCCACAGCATATTTCTGAGCCTGAACGGTCACGCTTTCGCCCGCCGCCATGGCAGGCACCGTAAAGACCGTGAGAATCACAGATAAGGCAATAAAAATTGATATTATCTGTTTCATTTTGCTTTACGCTCCTTTACATAACATATCTGTATATAACCGTCAATGCCTCCGCTCTGGTCAAGGGTGATTTGGGGTTAAAGTTTCCGTTCTCGTCACCCACCGTCAGTCCAAGCTCATACGCCCCACGGACATATGTTTGGTACTGCTCCGAAACCTCGTCAATATCATTGCAGGGGTCTTTTCCGTAGGTTACCTTGTAGGTTGTGTTTTTGCCTATAAACACCCTCATGAATATTGCCGCAAATTCCTCACGGGTTATGGGATTGTCTGCCTGATACCCGCTTTCCAGAATACCGTCCTTTATAAGTTCATTCCGGAGGTTTTGGTCTTCAAAACTCATACCCATGGCTCTGCGTGCCATAAGCGTCGCCTGATAGCCCGTAACGCCTTGGTCGGGTGCAAACTCTGTTTCGCTCATACCCTTTATGATGGCTCTGTCCTTCATTTTGAGTATTGTTTTTTCAGCCCAGTGGCCCGAAATGTCTTCAAAGGTTTTTTCCTCAACCGCCTCAGTTTCATAAACAACTTTCTGCTCGTCATAATCGGGAGATTCCCCCGAAAGACTCAAATCCTGATATGGTGTTTCGTCCTTTTTGCCCTTTTGGTATACCTCAATCCAGTCAAAATAAACCGCGTCAAGGAACTCAAACTTAACCTCATGTCTGCCCTTTGTCAGATAAACAGGACCTGTTGTGGCAATTTCAAGATTCCGTCCCTTTGGAACAGAAACATCGCCCACCACCTTGTCATCAATGCTGATTCTTGCAACGTTGGCGTCTGTCCAGTTCTGACGGCAGCTAACGTCAACAAAATACTCGCCGTCCTCGTCAATCATCACTTCATATTTAAGCCATTCGCCTGCACCGTTGGAATCAATCACAAAGCCCTCTGCATTGTCCAGTCCCAAAAGAAGTGAAACAGGTTCGCTTCTGTAACGGTTGTTGTTGGGTCTTGGCCTGAAGTTCTTGTGATAGCCAATTTCTGCACCGGGCAAAAAGTCCTCTGCCTGAACCTTGCCGTGGCTTATGGGCGCCTTTACCGTAAACGACATCTTTGGCACGTCCATTTTGCGTTCACGTCCCTCAGGAAGCTCCGAGCGAAGCACAAGATTTTTATACTGTGGCAGAACACCTGATTCGTCAATAACAGCCTGTGCCTCAGGGGGCCAGTTTGCATCGGGAACAAGAATGGGTTCTTCAATCACAACGCTGCTTGTTTCGTCACGATCACGCTCCAATGTGTCCGACCAGTTGTTATATGCACGGATATTTCCCGTCTTGTACTGAGGCGATTGCACCTCAATCCAGGGAGTGTTATCCTCAAATACGTTGTTGAAAATCTGCATTTCCTGACTTCCTGCGTCGTTATACACACCGCCGCCGTAGTTATACGAATAATTTGTCTTGAAGTAGTTGTGGCTGATTACGCTGTTGTAAATTCTGCCCAGAGTGTAAACGTGTCCGCCATCGCCCAAAACCGTCATAACCCTTTCAAAACGGTTGTGACTGATGTTATAGTTCCCGCAATCAAAGGGCAGTCCGCCTTCCCAGCCCCAGCCTGCCGACACACCCGTGTAGGGCAGGTCAAGAATTGTATTGTGTGATATGTCAATGTTCTTTTCATAATACACCGATATACCGCAGTTATTGAAAAACTCGTCTGCCGCACGTCTCACAACATTGTTTGTGATTCTGATGTTGTCACAAACTTCCATACCGTCCACATAATCGTGGTGGTTGGGATGACCTATTGTAATCGCTGTACCGCTCACGTCCCTGATGATGTTTCCGTTTATTTCAACGTTTGATACGCCGTCAAGCATACCGATTACCGCCGAGCCCATACATGAAAATTCGCATCCGCTGATTTTCACGCCGTCAGCCATTTCAAAACGGAACTGGGGGGCATAGGCTATGTTTCCTTCGGCATCGGCATAAGTGTTCAGAATACCGTCAGACTGATTTCCCAAATAACCCATTCTGCTTACAAAATTATACGCCCCGTAACGGAAAATGAGATTTTCAAAGGCAAGGTTTTCAATCTTGTTTTCGGGGTTATCACCGTGGAACTTCATCATAAGCTCAGTTTCGCCCACATAAGCCTCTGCTGTTGTCATATCCTCATATTTGTAAGGGTAATAATAGATTCTGCCTTCTTCCCTGTTATAATAGAACTCGCCCGGCTCATCAAGGAGCTCAGGAGCGTTTTCTATGATAAAGCCTGTGTTTTCCAGTCTTTTTCCGCCGTCTCCGCTTCTGCTTGTAATTGCGTCCAATATAGACTGCTTCAAAACAAAGGTATATTCATTCGCCTTGTTGTCAAAGGAAATATCCTCCACATTCAACCGAAGGTTTTCCCACACCGGATTGAAAACAAGCTCTATGTCCTTTGGATATTCAAAGCTCTCGGGGAAGTTATTTCCGCTTACAACAATACCGTTGACCTGAGATGATGTCTCATCTTTCTTGTAATATCTCAGAAAGTCATATTTGTACTTACTTCTTGCACGGACTGCCGGATATGTATTTATGTAAAGATTTCTTACATATTCAATATCCTCAAGAGGTGCACTCCATAAATAATCATTTTCCTTTTCCCAGCCTTCAATTTTCCGACCGCCGCTGATTACGGGACGGTTGAAAAGGTTTGCCGCTCTGAAAACAACCTTATATCCGTTCTTTCCGCCGTGTTCCTTGCCAAACACTTCGGTTTCGTCAAGCTTATACACACCGGGCATGATGTTCACGATAATATCGCCGTCAACCTCGTCGCCCATTGCGGCAATTTCGTCCTTGGCTCTGCCGATTGTTGCAAAGGGGCTTTCCTCGTCGCCCGTATTTTCGTCATTACCCGTTTCCGAAACATAAAGCTCCTTGTATATTCTGCCTTCCTCAATCTGCACTTTCTCTGCCACAGCAAGGTCATCTAAGGTGATATAATCGCCCGAACCCTTTGCAAAGCGCAGATAGTCAAATGTTATGGTTGAAGTCTCGGAAACAACCTTGACGGTGTGAGTTCCCTTGTCCAGCCATATGTTTGCAACAGATGTTTCGGGGAAGTTGCTGCCCCCTGCAAGTCTCAGACTCACGGGCACTTCGCCGCCGTCAAAATAGAAGCTTGCCTTTGAGCCTTGCTGAACTGCCGCACTGAGGCTATATATTCCCGAAACGGGAACCTCAAAGGTATATTTAACATATTCCCCCTTGGCAAGACTCACATAAAACAAATCATCTTTTTTGAAAATATCAATGGGGTCGTTTATTCTGTAAGCGCCGCCGCCGTTGACTCCGTCTGTACTGCCGCTTCCCTCTGCTCCCAGGTCATAATCCTCTGCCTGAATCTTTGCAGGAAGCTCTGCCTGTCTGTAAAAGCCTTCTTTTTTGGTCAGGCTTGTTTCTTCAGGAACAGCTTCAATGGTGAAGTAATAAAAAAATGACAACTGCTGGTCATAGGTCACAAGGGTAATGGTCTGCAAACCTGCTTTGAGGGGAACATTTGACAAAACCGTTACGTCACCCGTTCTCACCGTTGTGCTTTCCTTCTGGTAATTTGCCGTAACGCTTCCCAGCGTCTCGCCGTCACGCTGTACAGTAAAGGTTTTTGTTTTGCTTGTGTCCTCTTTATAGAATGAAAAATTATAGTTGCCGTCCTTTTTCACATCAATGAGATAGGTTGTGGTATTATTACCGCTCACCGCCATACAGCCCGTGTTGGGTATTTCCGAAAAGCCCGCCTTATAATCGCCCTGACTCTCGTAATACGCCGCAGGAGTTGTGGTGGTAACAAACTTTTCCGCTTCAACAACCACATAACCCTTTTCGGGAACAATTACCGCCTCCGTTGCTGCCGCAACGGGCATAAGCTGCACAAAAAGCGCCGCAAAAATCAATAAACTTATTATTTTTTTCATTAAAATCCTCCTCAGAAGGTAGTAAGTGTGCGCATGGTGCTTGGAGCAAAGAAAATATTGTCGTCGCCTGTATGCTCAAATTTTTCGTAGTCAAATGGCAGACGCTCCTGCTCAAGCTCGGCTATTTTGTCAATCTTACCCATAAGGTAATCACCGATACGTCTTTGAGTGGTTCTGAATCTTTCAAGCATTGTGCCGTAATCTCTGTCATACTTTTCAAAGCCCTGAGGCTTGTTCTCGTGCATCCAGAGGATATATTTTGATTCCTTGAGCACCTCAAACCGTCTCAGAATCTCACCACATTCATCTTTGAGGTTTTTAAGCTCCTCCTTGTCGCCTCTGTCATAGGCAGCTTTCAGCTTTATACCGAATTCCGCTTTGAGTTCTGCCACCTCAAGAAAATTCAGGTGGAAGTCAAACAAGGGACGCATAAGCTCACCGCCTTTGTGGTACTTTTCAAATCTTTCACGGAGCTTTTTGTAATGCGCATTTGCTCCAAGGCCTTTGATATGATAATCAAGATATCCAAGGAGCGGGTCATTATAAAGCACAAAATAACTTGCAAGCTCGTGACCGTTGTTGTGCAGACGGTCTGCATTTTCCATATCAAGAAACGCCTGCCAGTCGGCACCAAGAATAAACTTACATCTTTTGTTCATGGTTTCCTCGTCGTAGTCGCCCATATAATCAAAATCCGCATAAATGAGGTTTCCGGGAAGAGATGCAATCTGATGCACCTCTCCACCGCCCCAGGAAGTAACAAATACGTTTTTAAGCTGCTTCTTTTTGCACGCACGAAGGGCAGGAAGCATACATCTGAGGGTTTCCTGATACTGGGGAACCGCACTCTGCCAAACCTTGACGCCGCCTGCAAACATAACCTCGTCGGCAATTTCTTCAAGTCTTTCCATAACCGGAATGTGATAATTCTCGCCGCTTCTTGAATATTCCCAGAAAATAAGCTTCAAATCCCTCGGAATCAGCTTCACACATTCAGGGAATTCAACGTCAACCTCGTCCCAGTAACACCAGTCGGGATGTTCATACTTTGCATTTGCCGTAAAGAACATATCGCCCCACATGGCAGGCTCAAAGCCATAGCCCTTCACCATCTCAACAACTCTTGCAATATGACGGCAGAATACCGAAATGGGAGCTTCGGGTCCGTAGAGCTTTGCGTGGGCTCCCGTGCCTATGCCCATTGTTTCATCACAGCCGATATTGATTTTGCGGCTGGTGAAGCACTCGGAAACAAATTTGAACATATCGTCAATGAGTTTATATGTATCCTCGCTGTCCGCCAGAAGTGTGCCCCCTGCATCATGATATTTTCTGGAGCTCTTGAATTTGAGAAAATCGTGCATATGCGCCGTAACCTGTATGCAGGGCACAAGCTCAATTCCAAACTTCATTGCATATGCATCAATATCCTTGATTTCTTCTTTTGTATACTTGCCTCTGCCATAGCCGAAATAAGCATATCCCGGAAGGTCGTACTGGGTTTCGGTGTATAGCTGCAAAATATTCATACCCATCAAGGCGAGCTTGCGGATAAACTCCTTTATCATCTGAGGTTTAAGGGTTGAGGCCTGAGTTGTGTACATTCCGCCGTTTGTTTCAAACATGGGACGTTCTGTGATTTCAATCTCGGTTTTTCCCTCGCTGATTGCCTGAAGCACGTGACCAAGGCCTCTGAAAAATCTTACTTTGCCGCCATAGGTGATTTCTGCCCGTTTTTCTTTGAAGCTCACTTTCACAATGCTTTCGTCGCTTTCCGTTGCAATTACAGTAATATCCGTATTTTCATCACACACAACAAAGCCATAATCCGATTCGAGCAATTTTAAGCCTTCTTTGAGAGTCTCCGCTCCTTCAAATTTTATCCGCATAATTATTCTCCTTTTTGCTCTGCAGCTTCAATCTGTTCTGCAAGGGGAAGAGCAATTTCGGTCATTTTGTCGGTCATTGTTTTTATGTCAACAATTTCATTAAGTCTTCTGATGGCATCATCCCAGTTTGCATCAAACTGGTCAACATCCGATGCAAGGGAAGTCTTGAAGAAGCTCTCCCACTGACCTCTTGCGCCCCAGTAGTCAACAACCTCCTGGATTTCGGAATACTCTGCCGCCCATGGCGATGACTGAGGAGATGTCTTCACGTTTTTAACGTGTTCGCTCGTATGAGGGATTCTGAATCCGCTTGCACAGTTGGGAACAAAGGATTCCTTTCTTGCCATAACCTCAGGCATCCACTTTGAAACTCCGCCCTGAACAGGACTTACGCCAAGGAGTCCGCCAACCTGATAGCCCTGGTCGCTTGGTCCCTGGATACCCAAAGTTTCATCGGGTGATAAAGCGCTCTTGTCCTTTTCAACATAATATTTTGTAAATCTTTCATCCTTAAAGGTTCTTGTTCCGTCAGCATTTTCGGTGTATAACCCTTCGCTTTCGGGACCCCAGCACTTAATCTGCTCATATTCATCGGTATACTGAACGTTTATCCATTTGAGAACCTGAATCATTTCTTCGTCCGAAAGATTTGTTGTGAAGCAAAGGGATGATGAAAAGAGATTGTCATTTGTATATGCTTCATAACCCTTCTGAGCCGGAACCTGAGTCCAGAACGGAACAAATCTGTATGACTTTCCTGCATCCTCAAGCTGTTTGTTTATGGATGTTATATCCCCAAGCATCTGAGCCGCACAGATTGCATACTGACCGCCAAGAACCTTCTGTTCAAACTGAGACAATGTCTGAGCAAGACTTTCGGGGTCGATTACTCTGTCGGCAAGCATTTTGTTCTGGGTCTTTGCGGCACTTCTCACGATGTCCTCCACAAGGGGTACTTCAATCTTACGTTTTTCCCAGTTCCATGTTGCTGTGTAGTTGTGGGTCTTATAGCCGTACATTTCTGCACCGAGATATGTAAGAGATTCCCAAAGGTCTCCGCCCGAATAACCAAAGGCATAAACCTTCTTGCCGTTTTCCGTAAGATTCATATCGCTGATTTTGTACATAAAGTCAATATATTCCTGAGTTGAAAAAATGGGAATATCCAGCATATCCTCGCCTATGGGCGCATTCTTTTCCTCAAGGAGCGCCACAAGCTCGTCATAGCTCTTTGCTTCGGGCACAAGCTTTTTCAGAATATCATCACGGATGAACAGCGCACCTGTTGCCTGAGCGGTTATATCGTTCTTGTAAGAAACCTTTGTGCTGTAAATGAAATCAAGCTCCTCCTGGCCTACGTTTGGCAGGGTTACTTCTGAAGGTTTGAGCTCATAGGGGATTCCCAGAATTCTTCCATCCTCTGCACTTATTCTGTCCCATGCGCTTTCGGGAGTTCTCTCCCACACTTCGGGAGCGTGTTCCTTTATCATATCCTTTGTCAGCGGCTTTATAAGCTGCATTGAATCAAGCTTTGCAAAATGGGTTGCGCCCTGACCTGCCTGACAAACAACCACATCGGGCATATTTCCCGTTGCAACAAGCTTTGTCAATTTTGCATCCCACTGTCCGCCGTCATTGCCATAGATGTTTGATACCTTTACATTTGTTTTGTTCACAAGCCATTCTTCAACGATGTTTCGTTTCAACTCTTTGCCCATGTAGTCTGTGCCCTGAGTATTCCATACGGTGAGTTCAAGCCTTTCTTCACCGCTCTTGCCGTTTCCCCCGGATGTGCATGACATAAGAATGCATCCAATCATAATTATTGCCACCGGAACTAAAAATTTTTTGAGTTTTAACATTTTCTTCTCCTCCTAAAAGTTAATTATTCTTTAACGGCGCCCAGTACAACGCCTTTAATAAAGTACTTCTGCAAAAACGGATAAACCATTATAATCGGCAATGTGGTAACAATCAGCGTTGCCGCCTTGACCGTATCGGGTGTGGGCTGTGCAGTGATTGCCGTATTGTTCATTGCACTTTGAGTTGCCATTTCTCTTGCAAGCTCACTTTCCTTGATGAGCCTCATCATAAGATACTGAAGGGGAAACAGCTTCTTTTCGGTTACATAAAGCAATGTTGTTGTCCAGTCGTTCCACATTCCAACTGCAACCCAGAGGGCGATTGTTGCCAGTACAGGCGTTGACAGGGGCAGAATTATTTTGAACATAATAACAATTTCGTTTGCGCCGTCAACCTCTGCCGATTCCTGAATGGATGGAGGCAGCTCCTGAACAAATGAACGGACAATAACCATATTGTAAAAAGAGAATATCCCCGGTATTACGTACACCAGATAATTATTTATAAGGTGCAAATCACGGTACAGCATATAAAGAGGAATTACACCTGCCGAAATATAGTTGGGTATCATAAGATACAGCGTCATCAGCTTTTTAAAGGGCAGGTTTTTTCTTGTGAGTCCGTATGCCGCACCAAATACCACAAGAATCGACAAAACCGTTGCAATCAGAACTCTCGAAACGGTTATCATTGCCGCATCGCCAAAGCTGGGGTTCGAGAACACCACCTTGTAATTTTCAAGGGTAAATTTTCTGGGCAAAACCGTTATTCCGCCCATCATGGCATCCATACCCTCATTCAGCGAGATTGCAAGCTGATTGAGATACGGATAAACCGTAACCACAACCAGCAATAACATAAACATAATATTGAAAACATTAAAAGTGTTTTCGCCTTTTGTGTGTTTTAACATTTCTTTCTTCCTTTCCGCCACATTATTACCATATACTTGTGCCTGCAAGTTTTTTACTTATTGCGTTTGCCACAAAAGTAAGAGTTACGGTCACAAGCCCCTGAGCCAGACCAAACGCCGTTGCCTGCGAATAATTACCGTTTTCAATACCCGACCTGTAAATCAGTGTATTTATAACCTCTGTGCTGTTTTGTGTGTAAACATTCTGGAAACCAAACACCTGCTCAAAGTTTGTGCTGAACAGCGTACCCACCGACATTATAAACACAATCAACGCAGTTGACCTGATTGACGGAAGGGTTATGTGCCATACCTGCTTGAACCGTCCGCAACCGTCTATCATCGCCGCCTCGTAAAGCACGGGGTCAATTCCCGCAATTGAAGCAAGATATATTACCGACGACCAGCCCACGTTTTTCCATAAATGTGAAACAAAAATCACAGGCAGGAAATATTCCGCTTCCATAAGAATATTCACAGGGACATATGATTCTCCCACAATTTTTCCGATAATTTGATTTATAGGGCCTTCAAGGGCAAGGAAGGTATAAAACAGGCTTATTACCGACACCCATGACAAAAAGTAAGGCATATAACTCACTGTCTGCACCACTTTTTTAAACCTGACACCCCTCAGCTCATTGAACAAAATGGCAAGAATTATGGGGAACGGAAATGCTCCGAACAATATTGTTGCGCCGTAAACAATCGTGTTTTTCACCGCCAGCAACATATTCTCATCGCTGAACACTTTTTTGAAATTTTCAAAACCAACCCACGGGCTTTCCGAAATGCCCTTTATTATGTCAAAATTCTTAAAGGCCATAAGAATACCGCCCATGGGCATATATGCAAACACCGTCACATAAATCAGCGCCGGCAAAATCAGTATGTACGCATACTTATTGGCCTTAACTCTTTTAAACAATCTTTTGTTGCTGTTGTTTTTTCTAATCTGAACTTCTGTCAAAACAATTACCTCCCTATATTAAACATTTTCATTTTACCATTTTTGTATTATCTTCACATTACCATATCTGATTTTTTAATCACAATATCAGTTTTTAATTTCAGATGAACCGTGGTACCCCGGCCCTTTTCACTCTCATACACAATATCTCCCGAATCTCCGTACAGGAGCTTCAGCCTTGTATATACGTTTTTTATGCCATAGCTTTTTTTGTAATGTTCAAGATTACTCAGCATTTTCAGCGTTTCAGTTTCAAGTCCGTACCCGTTATCCGATATATCAATGCACAAGCTGTCATTTTCCTTCCAACAGCCAATGTATATGCTGCAATCCGCTCGCTTTCCCGCAAGGCCATGAATCACACAGTTCTCCACAAAGGGCTGAAGCAGAAAATGAGGGATTGTGCAATTTTCAAGGCCTTCCTCCACTTCAATGGTGAGATTATATTTTTTTGCATGGGATGCTTCGTTTATAAATATATATTTCCGCATCATTTCAAGTTCTTCACCAAGAGTTGTGATGTTTCTGCCACCGCCGAGAGATGCTCTGTAATAGGCAACCATAGCACCTATAAGCTCTTCCATTTCCTTGTCGCCACGCAGAAAGGCATTATATTTTATTGCCGAAAGGGAATTGTACAATGTGTGAGAATCAATCTGCTTCTGCAAAAGCTCCACTTCAAGCCTGTGCTGTTTTTCGGATATTTCTCTGATTTTTGCAATAAGAGAATCTATTGTTCCTTTCATTCTTTTGACTTCTGCAAGGTCATCGTCACTTATGTTTATTTCATAGTCCTTGTCAAGCAGGACATCCTCCGAGATGTTCCCCACAAATTCATCTATACCCGAAGTAACCTTTCTGGTTGTTTTTATTATGATAAATATCAAAAATAAACTGAGCGCAAGCACCGCCGCCGCCGCAAGCAAAATAACAACAGCATTATATTTGTGCAGAACTCTGTTATCCAAGGTCATAACAGCCGTATATACGTCATTAATTTCCGAATAAAGCCTGCCATCCTGTTGGGAATCCGAATCACTTTTTGCCACAATGCTTATATTTTCCCCTTTTGGAATATACACTCTGCACGCAAGTATACTGTCATTTGCATATGGCATATATCGGTAAAAAACAAGACAGATTTCACCGTCAATCTCCTCCGCACATTTCTCCCATATCAGTCCGCCGTCTTCTTTTTTCAGTTTTTCTATAATTCTTTCCCTTTCAGGCAAATCGCTTATCCGTCTGAAATATTTATCATTGAAGGTATTCCCGTTTGAACTGTATATAAGCAGTTCGTCCCGGTTCTTCTCACCCGTTATATATTCCAGAAACTGTCCCGTATTCTGCTGAAAAACAAAAACCTCATGGTCGGTTTTTACCTTGTTTATGTTTTCAATAATGTACGTATACGACAACACCTTTGTGCTCTGTTCAACCCTTGCGGATATGGCATTTGTAACATTATATGCATATTCATCAAGAGTATTTTGCATATCATCCGTATATTGCAGGCTGTGATTATAACAAACATATCCTCCGAATATAATCGAAAGTATTATAACCGGAATAACCGAAGCCTGAATGCGGCTTAAAAGAACCTTATAAAAAATACTGTCCTTTGCAATCATACCTCCACTATTCCTTTCCCGATGCCTTGTTCTGAAAACTTTTGGGCAAAATTCCGGTGTACTGCTTAAACACATCTATGAACCGCTGTGTGCTGTTATATCCCACCTGCTGTGCCACTTCATATACCTTGTTCTCAGGATTTGACAAAAGTTTTTTTGCTTCCTCCATTCTTTTTTGAACAAGATATTCAAAAATCGTCTGTCCCGTACATTCCTTAAAAACTTTTCTTGCATAACTTTCGCTCAGATAACTTTCGTTTGCAATTTCTTTTATATTCTTTATGCTTTTGTAATTCAGATTTATATAATCCTTTATTCCTGCTATAACTTTTTCATACATATTTTCCAGTCCGGTTTTGAGCAGCTCCTCTGCCGATGAAACCGTCACTTCAATAAGCCACCTCAAATCATTGATATTCTCAATCATATTCAGATTGTTCATAATATTCAGATTATGAAACATATCATTCACGGCAACTTCACGCTCATAAAGCAACATCTGAAGTATGGTCAAAACGCTCACCGCAAGCATCCTGATATGATATTTGCTCAAAGAAACATTTTCTGCACAATAGACATCAAGAAACTTTTCCAGTTCCGCTTTGCCGTCATGGGAATCAAGAATATTGCCCAGCATTTCCTTCATATCGGGTATATAGTCTATAATATCCCCTGCAAAGCCATCATCGCCCACTGATATATCCTCATCATCCATTGACACGGTATCCTCCAGAGCTAAGCCTGCCTGCGCAAGCATCTTCACACCTTCAAATTCGGTATACGCTTTTGACATACCGGTTTTGAGCATCAGTCCGCCCGTTTTCATCTTTGACGCAAAGTATTCCATTCTGCCCTTTACATATGCCAGAAAATCATCTCCATTGTAGTTCTTGCCCATAAATATTATCACAATACGGTTGTCATTTTCCGACACGGCAAAGGCATTTTCATTTTTGAGCAAGTATTGCTCAGTGGTATCAAGAAACCCAAAAATATCCGTTTCTGTATTCTCAATATTCACAATCTCGGTTTTCACGGCAACAAAGCTGTCAAACTCATTGAGCCCAAGAACTTTTGCTGCACTCTTCAAAAAATCCTCGTCTGTCCTTCTGGTGTAAATCAATCTGCACAAGAAATTCTTTCTGTGCATATCAACATTTTCCTGAATAAGCGTATTCATTGTGCTGTATTTTTTTTCGTATTCAACGTGCCCTATAATCTTTTCAAGGCTTTTTTCCAGCTCCTCTTTGCATATTGGTTTTAAAATATAAGAAATCGCTTCGTTTCTGATTGCTTCCTGAACGTAATGGAAGTCTTCAAAACAACTCACATATATTATCTGCGGTCTGTCGCTGATTTTCTTTATTTCCTTCACCATGGTTATTCCATCCATAACGGGCATAACCACATCAGTTATAATTATATCGGGATTATAGTTCCTGAAAATTTCAAGACCCTCCATCCCGTCCTGAGCAGTTCTGATTTCTGTTATTCCAAATTTTCCCCAATCAACATATTGCATCAAACTTTGTATCTGCAAATAGTTATCTTCAACAATCAGTACCTTATACACAAAAACCGCCACCTTTCATAAATTTATTGAAACATATACAAAATTCATTGTCAACTTAATCAAAAAATCTGAAACAGATTTTATTATTTATATATCATTTTTTAACATACTCACTCAGGTTTTATGCTATGCACAGCCCAATTTTTTATCCCTGTATGCAATAAAAACGCGCCTTTGGCGCTGGCCTGCGGCAGGCAGAAAAGGATACAGCTTTTTTCGTCCATGTGCGTTTCCGCCATCGGCGGAAAATTTCCCACGGACAATTTAATTTTTGTTTATTTTATAATAGGAAATTCGCAATTTTCTATTATAAAATAAAACGGAAGTCCAACCGTTATATCGGTCAGACTTCCGCCTGCTTTATCTTTCTTCATTCATTATCTTTGAGGGCAAGGTGTGCATATATTTTTTAAACACCTTGGTAAAATATGAAATATCATTAAACCCGTATTCTTCAGCAACATCGCCCACATTGGCCTCACCACGGCAAAGAACCTTGTATGCCTGTGCAATTTTTGCCTGATTTATATATGAATTAACGGTATGTCCTGTTATGTCCTTAAAACACCGACAGAAATAATATTTGCTGTATCCTGCATATTCTGCAACATCTTCAATGATTATGTCCTTTTTCAGATTCTTGTTTATGTACTTTATGCCCTTTTTCACCATTTCAAGGTTTTTGCTTGTTTTTTCATAATAATTATCATCCACATATTCACGGAAAAGTATGCACAGAATCTTCAGTACATCCGACAAAATCTCGGCAGAACAGTATTCGGGTGCTGTCTGTTTCAGATGCTTTATATCTTTTATCAATTCAAAAAGCCTCCGGTCAGACAGCGTACTGCATATATATTTTTCATCCACAAAAAAACCAAACTGTTCGCAAAAACCCTTGTCAACAATCAGACATTCATATTCAGAATAATCGCTCACCGGCCGAAATGCGTGAGTTACGCTGGAGTTAATCACAACAATCTCTCCCGCCGACACCCGAACGCGGTTCTCATTAAGCATAATTTCTGTTGTTCCTTCCGTCATAAACAAAAGCTCAATACTCTCATGCCAATGCGCACCAAAAAAACTGCGAAAACTGTAAATCTTGTTGGTATGAAAAATAACGGGAAATTCCTTTGTATACGAAGACAGGTTTTCATAATAATCATTCAAGACAATCACCTCACAGCAAAAATTTACCAAATATAAGCAAGAATAAACCTTTACTTATGAAGTATATCACAATATACTACAAATGTAAACAAAATTTTCAACGGTGAGGTGCAATATGTACAATTTTCCAATAGGTATTTTAATGGAATCTCTCAAGGAAGATGATTTGACAGCAATCAAATCGGCACAGAAAATGGGAGTTAAGGGTATGCAGATGTGCGTAACCTACGGAGCGCACGAAATTGATAATATGACAACGGCAAAGAAGAAGGAGCTTCTTGATATGATGAAGTCTCACGGACTTTGCTTTTCGGCACTCTGCGGAGATCTGGGTCAGGGCTTCTGGCGTCCCGAACGCAACCCGGAACTGATTGAAAAGTCAAAAAGAATCATAGATATGGCGCTGGAGCTTGAAACAAACATTGTCACAACACATATCGGCGTTGTTCCCGATGACGAAAGTTGTGACCGTTACAAAATAATGCAGGATGCCTGCTTTGAGCTGAGCCGTTATGCCGACTCACTCAATGCTCACTTTGCAATTGAAACAGGTCCCGAAACAGCAGATGTCCTGAAGAAATTTCTTGACACTCTGGGTTCAAGGGGTGTTGCGGTTAACCTTGACCCTGCAAACCTTGTGATGGTTAAGGGTGATGACCCTGTTAAGGCTGTACACACTCTCAAGGACTACATAGTTCATACCCACGCAAAGGACGGCATAAAACTTCAGGATGTTCCTGCCGAAATGATTTACGGCATAATCGAAAAGCCCGAGGATGTGCAAAAGCTTGGTGCGGCGTTCAAGGAAGTTCCTCTGGGACAGGGCAGCGTTGACTTTCCCAACTATCTGAAAGCACTGGAAGAAATCGGCTATAAGGGATTCCTGACAATTGAACGTGAATGTGGCGAAACACCCAAAGCAGACATTGAACTGGCGACAGATTTTTTAAAAAATATTATGGAGGCGTAAATATTATGGATAAGAAATTAAAAATAGGTGTTATCGGTGTGGGCGGCATTTCGGAATGTCATATCAACGCATACAAAAAGAATCCCAATGTTGAACTTTATGCATTTTGCGACATCAACCCCAACACCCTGAAATTAAAGGGCGAAAGACACGGCATCACAAGACTTTACACAGACATCAACGAATTTCTTGCCCTTGAAGAAATGGATGCGGTGAGCGTATGCACATGGAACAACGGACACAACCCCTGCTCAATTGCGGCACTCAAGGCAGGAAAACACGTTCTTTGCGAGAAGCCCATGGCAATGTCAAAAGAAGAAGCCGAAGAAATGAAACGTGTTGCAGACGAAAAGGGCAAGCTTCTTATGATTGGCTTTGTCAGAAGACACGGCAATGACTGCGGAATACTCAAGGAATTTATTGACAAGGGTGATTTGGGCGATATTTATTATGCAAAGGCAACATATCTGAGAAGACACGGCAACCCCGGCGGCTGGTTTGGCGACAAATCACGCAGTGGCGGCGGACCTTTGATTGACCTTGGCGTTCACGTAATTGATTTGGTAAGGTATCTTATGGGCAACCCCAAGCCTGTTTCGGTTTACGGCGCAACCTTCAGCAAACTGTCAAACAGACCTCACATCAAAAGGGATGCAGGATATCTTTCGGTTGACGCCTCCGCAAACGACATTTGTGATGTTGAGGATTTGGCAAGTGCATTAATCAGATTTGACAACGGTGCCGTTCTGTCAATTGAAACCAGCTTCTCGCTGAACATCAAAGAAGACGAGGGCAAGGTTGAATTGTTTGGAACAAAAGGCGGCGCAAGCCTTTCTCCTGAACTGGAAATCTACAACGAAACAAACGATTATCTCACCAACCTTTCCTTCCACACAAACACAGCTATGGACTTCGCCAAAATTTTTGAAAACGAAATCAACAGCTTTATTGATTGTATTCAGGGAAAATGCGAATGCGTTGCTCCTGCTCAGGACGGAATTGATATTATGGCAATTCTTGATGCCATATATGAATCGGCAAAAACGGGACATGAAGTTGTTTTATAATTTAACAACATCTACAAAAATATAAACATCCACCCACGGAGTTTAATAACAAAAACATCGGCTATTTGAAAAGTGGTTTAATATACAAACAAAGAAATCCACCCTTAAATTCCGTAAAATCTCCCAAATTTAAACTTCTGCTGATTTCAAACCCACAAAAACAAAGCCACGACATAGCTGAAAACATTGCTATGTCGCGGCTTTTTGGTAATTTTACACTTTCCGTGTTATTGATTGGTGGAGGCGACGCGTAGCGTATGACTTTCTCTACATAGGCAAATTTAAGCCGTTCTCTTCTCCATTAACCATTCTCTTTAATTTTAGGTAAAAAAATAGGACGAGAGCTTAGCCTCGTCCATTCATTGTCACATTATTAAGTTTCGCTATAGCCTAAAATTCGCTCTACATTTTCTTTCAATTCACTTATGTCAACTTTGACCGTATTATATACAATCTTCATATCCAATGTTTTATATTTATGGGCTGCAATATCGCGAAATCCTGAAATTTCTTTCCAAGGGATTTCATTGTGCGAAGACCGAAATTCTTCAGTAAGATTTTTCACAAGCTCTCCTATGTTTATTACT